>JANOUB010000440.1:0-2164 GCA_031416615.1 Thermoleophilia bacterium | reverse complement strand
CGCACGACCGTATCCTCGCTGAGCGCGCCCGCTACGTGAGCAGCGGCGTCTCGACCCCGAAACTCGTCGTCTCGCACGCCGACGGCGCCCGCGTCACCGACGTCGACGGCCGTACGTTCCTCGACTTCGCCGGCGGCATCGGCTGCCAGAACACCGGTCACCGCTTTGCGCCTGTCGTCGACGCGATCAAGGCGCAGGCCGACGACTACCTCCACCAGTGCTTCATGGTCGGCGTCTACGAGCCCTACGTGGAGGTCTGCCGCCGTCTTGCCGAGTTGTCGCCGTGCGCCGGTGAGCAACAGAAGTCGCTCCTCGTCAACTCGGGTGCCGAGGCGAACGAGAACGCCGTCAAGATCGCCCGCTCCGCGACAGGGCGGCCTGCCGTCGTCGTCTTCGACAACGCGTTCCATGGCCGCACTCTCCTGACGATGACGATGACCGCCAAGGTGAAGCCGTACAAGGCCGGCTTCGGGCCGTTCGCCCCGGAGGTGTACCGAGCCCCGGTGCCGAACCTCTACCGCGGCATCACGACTGACGACGCGATCGCCGGGCTGAAATACCTCTTCAAGGCCGAAGTCGACCCGGCCTCCGTCGCCTGCGTCGTGCTCGAGCCCGTTCAGGGGGAGGGCGGCTTCCTGCCGATGCCGGCCGACTATCTGCGGCGCCTGGTCGAGATCTGTCGCGAGCACGGCATCCTCTTTGTCGACGACGAGGTGCAGTCGGGTGTGGGACGCACCGGGAAGATGTGGGCGATCGAGCACTACGAGGACGTTGCCCCGGATCTGCTCGTGTCTGGCAAGTCGATCGGAGGGGGGCTCCCTCTCGCTGCGGTCACAGGGCCCGCCTCGATCATGGACGCGGTGCCGGCCGGCGGGCTCGGCGGCACCTTCGGCGGCAACCCGCTCTCGTGCGCTGCCGCCGTTGCCGTCCTCGACGCCGTCGCCGAGCCCGAGTTCCTCCGGCAGGCACAGCGCCTCGGCGAGACGATGCGCACCCGTCTGGAGCAGCTGGCCGCGAAGCACGACGCGATCGGCGAGGTGCGTGGGCTTGGCCCGATGCTCGCGTTCGAGCTGGCCGAGCAGGCTCCCGACCAGGCGGCCGCGATCGTCGCCGCCGCGTTCGAGCGCAACCTGCTCCTGCTCGCCTGCGGCCTGTACGGCAATGTGATCCGGCTGCTGCCGCCGCTGACGATCGAGCAGGACGTGCTGGACGAGGGCTTCGCGGTGTTGGAAGATGCGCTCTCGGTTGGCCTCTGAGATCCCCGATATCCGGCTCACCGGCCTGCGGAAGACCTACGGCGACGTCGTCGCTGTCGACTCGGTCGACCTGGAGGTCGCGCGCGGCGAGTTCTTCACTCTGCTCGGGCCCTCCGGGTCGGGGAAGACGACGACGCTGCGGATGATCGCGGGCTTCGAGCTGCCAACCGCCGGCACGGTCGAGCTCGGCGGGCAGGACGTATCGCACCTGCCGCCGTTCGATCGCGACGTCAACACGGTGTTTCAGGACTACGCGCTGTTTCCCCACATGACCGTGGGCGACAATGTCGCCTACGGGCTGATGGTCAAGAAGGTGCCGAAGGCCGAGCGGCGGCAGCGAACGGCGGAGGCGCTCGAGATGGTGCGCCTGACCGGCTACGCCGACCGCAAGCCCGGCCAGCTGTCCGGCGGGCAGCGGCAGCGCGTGGCTCTGGCGCGCGCAATCGTCAACCGGCCTCGGGTGCTGCTGCTCGACGAGCCGCTCGGAGCTCTCGACCTGAAGCTGCGACAGGAGATGCAGATCGAGCTGAAGCGCATCCAGCAGGAAGTCGGGATCACGTTCGTGTACGTGACGCACGACCAGGAAGAGGCGCTCACGATGAGCGATCGTGTCGCCGTCTTCAATCAGGGACGCATCGAGCAGCTCGGCCCTCCGGCCGAGGTGTACGAGCATCCCGCGAGCGAGTTCATCGCCGGCTTCGTCGGCGTCTCGAACGTGATCGAGCGAGACGGTCGACGGTACACGGTGCGACCTGAGAAGATCCACGTTCTCGACGACGGCGAGCAGCCGGAAGCGGGAGCGCACGTGGAGGAAGGCATCGTCCGCGACGTCCAGTACGTCGGGCCGGTGACGCGATACCACGTCAGTCTCGACCGGGGAGGAGAGCTCCAGGTGCTGACGCAGAACC
>JANOUB010000439.1:0-1775 GCA_031416615.1 Thermoleophilia bacterium | reverse complement strand
CACCCCCGCGGCAAGAAACCACGTCAGGATCCTGCCGGCGCGCCTCCGCTCGATCGTGCCCGCGTCGGCAGCCGCAAAGGTCAGGAACGTGTGGCGACCCACCTGGATCGCGACATACGCGCCCGCGAAGAGCAGCGCCCGACTGCCGAATGCCTCCGGGATCGCGACGGCCATCAAGAGGCTCGCAAACATGATCGCGAGCAACAGGAGCCGGACGATGGTCGACTCGGTGTCGAGCTCGTTCGTCACCCACGTCGTGTAGTTCCACGCCCACCAGACCACGAGCAGCACGAGCAAGGCCTGCGCCGCCCCGGTCCATGTGAGATCGTTGAGCAACAGGTGCGACACCTGCGTGACCGCGAACACGAACACGAGGTCGTAGAACAGCTAGAGAGCTGTCGCACGCTGTCCCTCGCCGACCTCCGGGCGTTGAAAGCGGTTCATCGCTGCGGCAGCCTAACCCTGGATAACGTCGAAGCCGTCATGCACGGCCAAAAATCATGAACGCGTAACCCCGCTCGCCGTAGCTGTCGATACTCTGTCACCACACGAGGACGAGTACCGGCGGCGCTCCGTCGCGCTCTCCCTATCCGTTCAACACAGGGAGGCCTGCATGACGGCAGCCGCATCGAAGCTTGCGTTCGACAACGGTGGAGCGTTCATTCACGACACGCGCCGTGAGGTTGAGCAGTATCTCTCGCGCGGCCGCACCCGCCTCAAAGGCGCGGTACTGCTGTATGTGAAGGCGCCGATCGCACTGGCACTGACCGTGTCCTCGTGGGCTGTCCTGATATTCCTCCAGCCCGGCGTTTTCGTGGCGTCCCTCTGCCTCGCGGGGCTCGCCGTCGGTGGGATGCTAACCGCCTTCTGCGTGCAACACGACGCAAATCATGGCGCCTACTTCCGCCGGCGCCGCTACAACCATCTCGTCGGCTGGTCGTCGGACGCGCTGCTCGGCTTCTCGAGCTACGCCTGGCGCGTGAAGCACAACGTCGCCCACCACACGTATACGAACGTCGACGGGTTCGACGCCGACGCCACCCAGGTTCCGCTGGCCCGGTTTGCCCCGTCCCAGCCAGCCCGGCCCTGGTACCGTTTCCAGCAGTACTACATCTGGCCGATGTACACGCTGATGGGGCTGCGGTGGCAGACGGTCGGCGACATCGCAGCGTTCAGGCGGGGCACCGTCGGCGAGAGTGCCCTGCGCGCGCCACGCGGCTGGAACCTCGCCGGGGTGATTGCCGGCAAGGCGTTCTTCGTCACCTGGGCGATCGTCGTCCCGCTGCTCGTGTACCCGTGGTGGGTCGTCCTCAGCGCCTACGTCGGTTTCACGATGATCTCGAGCCTGATCATGGCGACGACCTTCCAGCTCGCCCACTGCGTCGAGGAGGCATCGTTCGCATCCGCGGACGAACTGCGGCAGGAGCGCCGGATCTGGGCCGTGCACGAGGTCGAGACGACCGTCGACTTCTGCCCCCGCAACCCGGTGCTGACGTGGATGCTCGGGGGGCTCAACTTCCAGATCGAGCATCATCTGTTCCCTCGGATTCCCCACACCCACTATCCGAAGATCGCCGAGATCGTGCGGCGGAACTGCGCCAAGCACGGCGTCCGCTACTCGTTCCACCCGTCCCTTGGCCGTGCCTTGCGATCGCATTTCCTCCATCTCCGGGAAATGGGCCGGCTCGGTCTGCCGCCCGAGATCGAGATGGGCTAGACAGAAGCTTCTGCATCGTGAGGGTCGAGCTCCTCTACTGGGACGGCTGTCCCTCGGT
>JANOUB010000438.1:0-1769 GCA_031416615.1 Thermoleophilia bacterium | reverse complement strand
ATGGGCGTGATGCTCTCGGCCGCCGGGTCGCTGCAATGGCTGCGCGACCGGCTTGCGCCCGAGGCCTCGTTCGCTCGCCTCGTCGCCGAAGCCGAGGCGTGGGGCCCCGGCGTCGACGGGCTCCTCTTCGCGCCGTACCTGGCGGGTGAGCGGACCCCGCACGCCGATCCGTCGGCCCGGGCGGCCTTCACCGGCCTGGAGCTCCGTCACGATCGTGGTGCGCTCGTGCGCGCCGTACTCGAGGGCGTCGCGTTCGGCCTGCGCGACTCGCTCGAGCTCGTCCGAGCACTCGGCGGCCCCGCCGACTTGGCGCGCGCGTCGGGCGGTGGTGCGCAGGGGCTCTGGCTGCGCATCGTCGCCTCCGTGCTCGGCCTGCCGATCGAGCTCACTGCGGTAGAGGGGGGCTCGGCCTACGGCGCCGCACTCCTCGGAGGCGTCGCGGGCGGGATGTTCGCCGACGTGCCCGAGGCGGTCGGCCGGTGCGTGCGCGTCCGCGCTACCGTCGAGCCCGACCCCGCCTGGCAGGCAATCTACGCGGAGACCTATGCGCGCTTCCGCGCGTTGTACCCGGCACTCGACACCGTGAAGGAGCGAACAGGATGACGATGGCAGTGAAGTGGGGAATCCTTTCGACGGCGGACATCAATCGAAAGCTGCTCGCCGGCGCCGCTGAATCGGACGACGTGGAGGTGGTCGCAGTCGGCAGCCGCGACCTCGGGCGCGCTCAGGAGTTCGCCCGGACCTGGGGCATCGAGCGTGCGTACGCGACCTACGACGAGCTGCTCGCCGACCCGGACGTGGAGGCCGTGTACATCCCGCTGCCGAACACGATGCACAGCGAGTGGTCGATTCGGTCGCTCGAGGCCGGGAAGCACGTGCTGTGCGAAAAGCCCTTCAGCCGGCATATCGCCGACGTCGAACGGGCCTTCGACGCCGCCGAGGAGACGGGGCTGCACCTCTCGGAGGCATTCATGTACCGGCACCACCCGCAGACGGCGCGTCTTGCAGAGCTCGTGGCGTCGGGTGCGATCGGCGATCTGCGTGTGATCCGGACGACGTTCAGCTACTCGTTGTACGACCCCGAGAACATCCGGCTTCGCACGGACGCCGAGGGTGGCTCACTGATGGATGTCGGTTGCTACTGCGTCAGCGGCGCCCGCCTGCTCGGGGGCGAGCCCGAGTCCGTCGTCGGGGCCGCGCACATTGGCTCGAGCGGCACAGACTGGGTGTTCACCGGCCTGATGCGGTTCCCGGAGGACGTCGTCGCGTTGTTCGACTGCGGCACCTCACTTCCGAACCGTGACGAGCTGGAGGCGATCGGAACGGAGGGCTCGCTCTTCCTCGACGACCCGTGGCATTGCCAGAGCCCCGTGATCGAGCTGCGGCGGGACGGATCCGTCGAGCGCATCGAGCTCGAGGCTGCGAACCCGTACCGGCTGGAGCTCGAGGACATGAACGCGGCGATCCGCGGCGAGCGGCTGCCGCTCCTCGGCCGCGCCGACGCGCTCGGGCAGGTGCGGGCCATCGACGGGCTGTTCAGGTCGTTCGAGGGAGGAGGCGTGGTCGAGCTCGGGTGACGCGAACCGATTCGGCACCGCGTGCGGAGAAGACTGCGAGGACGTTGACGGCTACCTGACGCGCCGGTCGAACGGGCCCACGGGTGGTAGCCATAGGCACTATGACATCGACCACCGACGAAGAGGAGACACGTTGAGAACCACCGCACTCGCTGCACTCGCCGCCGCCGCCGCACTCCTCGCGGCCCTGCC
>JANOUB010000437.1:0-4962 GCA_031416615.1 Thermoleophilia bacterium | reverse complement strand
TTGAGGTCGACGCTGTTGAGCCGCGCGGCAAGCACAATGCCGCCGAGGCCGGCCATGCCGCCCGAAATCATGAAGACGAGGATCCGCACGCGGGGGACGTTGATGCCGGAGCGGCGCGCCGCCTCGGCATTGCCGCCGACCGCGTAGACGTGCCGGCCGAACGTCGTACGCTTGGCGACGAACGTCCACATGAGCAACATGGCGACGATGAGGAGCAGCACGAAGGGCACACCTCTGTCCTTGTTGCAGATTGCCACGATGCCGAACGCGGCTGCGACGACGCCGACGAGCCTGAGGACAACAAAGACCGGGTCGCGGACGGCAATGCCGTGGCGGCGACGCGCGATCACGCCACCGACCGCGCTCGCCACATAGATCGCCGACACGATTGCCGCGATGACCCAGCCGGCCCCGGGCGAGAAGAAGTAGTTGGCGACATTGTTGACCGTGTTGTCCTGGATCACGAGCACGCCCTGAGGGATCGACTTCTGGATCACGCCCTGCCAGATCTGGAAGCCGGCCAGTGTGACGACGAACGCCGGCACGCCGATCAGCGCCACGATCGACCCCTGGAACGCGCCGATCAGAACGCAGGCGGCGATGGCGATCACGATCGCCACCAGGCCCGGGAGTGCGTGCGAGCTGCCGGCGAGAGTGAGCTGCGCCACGACAACGCCTGCGACACCGCTGATGTAGCTGATCGAGAGGTCGATCTCACCGAGCAGGAGGACGAACACAACCCCGTAAGCGAGCATCGTCACGCCCGCCATCTGCGTGATGATGTTGGTGAAGTTGGACGGCGTGAAGAAGTTGTTGGCCTTGAACGAGAAGAACAGCACGATCACGATCAGACCGATCACAACGGGCCAGCTGCCGAGGTTGCCGGCGCTGATGTTGCCGCGCACGCGCTGGAGCAGGCCTTCCTCGCCGGCCGGCGCCTGCGTCGCCGCCTCGGGGCTACTGGTCACGATGCCTCCTCGGAGGCGGCCATGGCGATGCCCGAGACCTTCGTCGGTACCCCGGCGGTGATCGCGCCGACAACCTCCTGCTGTGTCGTCTGCTTCCGGTCGTAGATCGCGATGTTGCGGCCGAGCCGCAGCACCGTGATCCGGTCCGCGACGGCGAAGATGTCGTGCAGGTTGTGCGAGATGAGGACGACGGCGAGCCCCTGCTCCGCCAGTCGCGCCACGAGCTCGAGCACCTGCTGGGTCTGGGCGACGCCGAGCGCAGCGGTCGGCTCGTCGAGGATGACGAGCCGGGAGTTCCACATCACGGCGCGGGCGACCGCTACCGACTGCCGCTGGCCGCCGGAGAGCGTCGCCACGGGTTGGCGGATCGAACGGATCGTGGTGACCGCGAGGCTCTTCATCGTCTCAGCCGTCCTCTTCTCCATTTCCGGCTCCCTGAGCCGCTGGAAGAAGTCGTGCGACTCGCGCCCGAGGTACATGTTCTGGACGACATCGAGGTTGTCGCACAGCGCGAGGTCCTGGTACACGACCTCGATCCCTAGCTTGGCCGCGTCTTTCGGGCCGTGGATCGTGACCGGGCGGCCGTCGAAGACGACCTCGCCGCCGTCGCTCGCGTAGATGCCGGCAACGCACTTGATCAACGTCGACTTGCCGGCGCCGTTGTCGCCGACGAGCGCCATCACCTCGCCGGCGCGAACCTCGAAATCCACGTCCGTGAGAGCCTGGACGAAGCCGAAGTGCTTCGAGATCCCGCGGAGCTCGAGCAACGGTGCGGTTGTGGATGTCGTCATCGTGGTCATCGAGGTGGGAGACGAGCCGGGGTCCGCCCGCCAGGCAGGCGGACCCCCGAGTCGACGGTTTCTAGCCTACGCGGGCTTGACGCAGAACTTCTTGAACTCACCCACGCAGACGTCGCTCTTCTTCAGGTAGCCGTTGAAGAGCTGCCTGAAGTTCGCCTTCGTGATCGCCACGGGCGGAATGATGAAGGCCGGCAGCCTCTTGCTGCCGTTCTTCACCGTGCCGGTCGTCCTGGGCGTCTTGCCGTTCGCGAGTGCGACCGCCGCGGCCGCCGAAGCGGTAGCGAGCGTCCGCGTGTCCTTCCAGACGGTCATCGTCTGCCAGCCCGAGATGATGTTCTGGACACCCTGCGGCGTCGCGTCCTGGCCGCTGAGCGGGATCGGCTTGAGCTTGTGGGCCTTGAGCGCGACCACGACAGCGTTCGCGAGACCGTCGTTTGCCGCGGCGACCGCGTCGATCTTGTTGCCGGTCTTGACGAGCATCTGCTCGAAGATCACACCCGCCTTCTGGTTGTCCCAGCCGGGCGTGAACTGATCGGGGCCCTTCTTGAACGTGCCGTTCTTGTACAGCGGCTTCAGGATCGACTCGTACCCGCCCTTGAACAGGAACGAGTTGTTGTCGGTCTGGCCGCCGTTGAGCTGTGCCACGACCGGCTTCTTGCCGTACATGCCGTTCGCCTTGAGGCCTGCGACGACGCCCTTGCCCTGCAGGACGCCGACGGCCTTGCCGTCGAACGAGATGTAGATGGCAGCGTTACCGCCGATCACCTGGCGGTCGTACTCGATCACCTTCGCGCCCGCTGCGGCGGCGGCCTTCTCGATCGCGATCGAGGAGCCGGCGTCGAGCGAGACGAGGATGACGACCTTGGCGCCGTTCGAGAGGCACGAGTCGGCCTGTGTCTTCTGCTTCTGGGCGTCACCGTCGGCGTTGGAGATCACGTACGAGGCGCCGGCCTTCTTGAAGGCGGCGACGAGAGCCGGCCTGTCCTGCGTCTCCCAGCGGACCGACGACTTCGGGTCGGGCAGCAGGACGCAGATGTCCGCGGCGGCCGAGCTCTTGGCGGGCTTCGCGACTGCCGCCGTCACTGCCACGCTTACGGCGGCGAGTGCGACGACAAGCACGGTAATGAATTTCTTCACGATGGTTCTCCTCCTGGTGGTGTGCCTTGACGTGCGGCGGGACAAGGGTACAGCCCCAGCGGGCTCTATTCAATGCCTTCGCCCTGATAGCCGTGCACGAACTGTTGAAGCGCGGTGGACACCTCCTTCATCCTTCGTTCCGGCGCCGACCGCTGCCGCCCCGCACACGTGGTGGGACAGACAACAGACCCCTCGTTGCCGAACTCTCATGGTCAGGAAACCGCCTCGCGTGGCACGCCGGGCCGCTCTGCGACAAGCCACGGCTCGGCCAGCACAGAGATGAGCGTCAGCGCCGCCGCCCCGCGAACCGGGGCGCCTTCGCCCAACTCCGAGGCGCGCACCTCGCAGCCCGACCACGCGGACGAAAGCACGCGCTCACCGAGCACCGTGCTCACGTCGTCCGCGAGCCACGGCGCGAGCGGGCCAAAGCAGCCACCGAGCACGACGACGCCGACGTCGAACAGGTTCACCGCCGAGGCGAGCCCGATGCCGAGGTAACGACCCGCTTCCGCGAGGCTCCGAAGGACTGCCGGATCGCCGTTCTCTGCACGACGCACGAGCTCCCTGGTGACATTACGAGTGCGGCCACCGGCACTGACGGCGATGCCCGCACGCCGGGCTATCGCCTCCTGGCCGACGTAGGTCTCGAGGCAGCCGGTCGAGCCGCACTTGCACGGAGGGCCCTCGGGGTCGACGGTGATATGTCCGATCTCGCCGCCGTAGCCGTGGGCACCGCGGAAGAGCTTGCCGTCGATGAAGATGCCGCCGCCGACGCCCACCTCGCCGAACACGGAGACGAAGTTCTCGAGACCGCGGGCGGCCCCCTGCCAGTGCTCGGCGAGCGCAGCGAGGTTGGCCTCGTTGTCGGCGCGCACGGGCAGATCGGGGAGCCGCGCGGCAAGCTCGTCGGCAACCGGTATCTCCGACCAGCCGAGGTTCGGGGCACGGAGCAGCGTTCCCGTCTGTGCCTCGACGAGGCCGGGGAGCGCAACCGCGGCACCGGCGGGGACGAGATTCTCCGCCTCGATCGCGTCAAGCGCCTTTTCCGCCATCCGTGCCAAGCGGTTCAGCACGAGGTTGGGCGACGAGCGCCGGTTGTCCGTGTGAACGCGCCGCTCGTAGCGAACCGTGCCCGTCAGATCCTCGACGCAGACGGCGAGATAGTCGACGTTGACGTCGAGCCCGATCGCAACGACGCGGCCGCCCAACTCGAGTGTCTGCGCCGGACGGCCGACACGCCCGGAGCGATCGTCCTCGCCTGTCTCCCGTAAGAGGTCGAGCTCGATCAGCTCGCCCACGAGGCTCGACACCGTCCCGCGCGTCAGGCCTGTCTCGGCGGCAACCCGGGCGCGAGAACGCGACTCTCCCCCCGCGATGTGCTGGAGCACGACGACGAGATTCGCCCGCCGAACCGTCGTCTGATCGGCCCGCGAGGTCGCGTTGTGGGCGCGCTCGAAACTCATGCGCGTGGTGTTGGACCGGGGGATGTCAGCTTCGACTCGGGCAACCCAGCGGCGGGTTTTGTATGGACGTCGTACAAACTAAACGGGCAGGTCGCCAATGTCAAGATCCGGTGAGCCACCATCAGCGGGCGGTGACCGGCTTCAGCCGGTCTCCTGGCTTGCGGCCGCGTCAACGTCAAACCCAGGGCCTGTCACCGACCTACACTCCTGACGTGGTTGCAGACGCGCATCTCGAGCACGCGATCGGTGTGGTCGGCGCCGACCGTGTCTGTCTCGGCGGCGACTTCACGACCCGACTCAGCAAGGTGCTGCCACCGATGCCCGAACCTGCGGATGGCCTCATGCCACAGGGCCTCGAGCCCGGCGCCGGCATCGAAGGCCTGAAGGGCCCGGAGGACTACCCGGCGCTCCTCGCTGCGATGCGTGCTCGAGGATGGAGCGAAGGGGACGTCCGTGCAATCAGCTGCGACAACCTGCTCGGCTTCCTGCGTCGCGCTCTGCCGCCGACGTAAGGGCGAGACGAATGCCGTCTCGGCCTGCGCCTTGGTTCTCCCGAGGAATATCGGAAAGCGCAGGCGCGTCCCGATATCCAAG
>JANOUB010000436.1:0-3129 GCA_031416615.1 Thermoleophilia bacterium | reverse complement strand
CGTGGAGGCGGCGGCGCAGTAGCGGGCCTTCGAGTGTTTCGTCCGTGACGGGGGCGACGACGTCGAAGGGAGTCACGAGCTCGACCGTGTATCCCTCGTCGGCGAGTTGCTCGGCGACCCCGGAGGCGACGAAGTAGCCCTCACCGTCGTAGACGACGACACGGTTGCCGGGCGGGCGCTTTCCCTCGACCATCACCTGCTCGGGCGTCAGCACCCAGCCGAGCGTGGAGTCGGCGCCGGGGATCGGCTCATGGGTGGTTGCGTTGAGCCCGTCCTCGGCCCAGTGGGAGCCCGTCGCCACGACCACGAGCTCGGCGCCGTAGGTGCGCACACCTTCCGTGTCGAGGCGCAGGCCGGTGAGCACCTCGACGTTTTTCAGTTTCTCGAGCTGGATGCGGCGCCAGTTGACGATTCTGGCCCACTCGCCGAGCCCCGGGAGTTGCGGTACCCAGCGCATGATCCCGCCGATCTCATCCTCAGCGTCGACGAGGTGGACACGCCGGAAGCCGCGCTTGCCGAGGACGATGGCGCATTCCATGCCGGCCGGCCCCGCCCCGACGACGAGGACATCGCGGTCGGCATTCGTGGCGAGCTCGAAGCGCTCAGGATGCCACGCCCGGCGGTACTCCTCGCCGGCCGTCGCGTTCTGCGTACAGCCGATGTGGTGGCCTGATTCCGACCTGGAGATGCAGACGTTGCAGCCGATGCATTCCCGGATCTCGTCGTAGCGGCCCTCCTCGATCTTGCGCGGCAGGAACGGGTCGGCAATCGAGGGTCGGGCAGCTCCGATCAGGTCAAGGACGCCGCTGCGGATCACCTCTGCCATCCGGTCGGGGCTTGTGAAGCGTCCGACGCCGACGATCGGCTTCGATGTCGCCTCCCGCACGCGACCCGTCCATTCCAGCTGGTACCCCTCGGCGAAGAAGCGCGACGGGCCCGAGTCGTGTGACCACAGGGCGATCGAGCCGACGTTGACGTCCCAGAGGTCGACAAACGGGTCGGCGAGCCGGACGAACGCGAGTGCGTCGTCGACCTCGATGCCCGGCGTCAGGTCGACGCCGATGCGTACCGCGACGGCGGCCGTGTCGCCCACCGCCTCCTTGACGAGCTCGAGCGTCTCGATCCACATGCGGGCACGCTTCTCGAGGGAGCCGCCGTACCCGTCGGTGCGTTTGTTGGTGAAGGGGGAGAGGAACTGCGTCAGCAGGTAGCTGTGCCCGCCGTAGACGTAGACGATGTCGAAGCCGACGGAGCACGCCCGCTTCGCAGCCTGCACCCAATCGGCCTGGACACGGTGGATGTCATCTAGCTCCATCGCCTTTGGGACGTTGAACGGCTGGTAGTCGCTCGCGAGCTGCGACGGCGCGATCGCGGGCCAGCGCGTGCCACGCCGCTCCGCGTGCGCGCCGGTGTGCGTGAGCTCGATTCCGGCCAGCGCGCCGTGGGTGTGCGCGGCATCGGCCATGAGCGCGAGGCTGGCAAGATCGCCCTCGTCGAGCAGTTGCGCGGAGATATACGGCGACTCGTCGGAGTCGAGTGACACCGGCGCGTACTCGGTGCAGACGGCGCCCCAACCACCCTCCGCCTTCGTTGCCCGGTGCATCGCCTGGGAGTGCGGCATCGCGGTGCCGAACCCTGTGCAGTGCGGTACCTGGTAGAAGCGGTTCGGCAGCGTCTTCGGACCGATGCGGACCGGCTCGAAGAGGATGTCGTGGCGGGGGTCTCGGGCGATGGCCCAGTCTAGTGGGTGCGCATTGTCCCGTTCGCCGGTCTCCGGTATCGTGGCGGTCGATGTTCAGCGAGCCGCGTATCGATCGGTCGGCCGACCTCGGCCTGCTCGCGCTTGCCCTCCTCCTTCCCCGCTAGGGGATCGAGCGACGACATACCCGTACCCGTGCTCCCGCACCCAGCGGGAGAAGTCTGTCTTCCAGAGGAGTTGAGCCCGATGCCGATGCCGTTTCAGAAGTACCGCCCCTACGAGACCGTCTCGTTGCCGGACCGCACCTGGCCGGACACCGTGATCACGCGGGCGCCGATCTGGTGCTCGACCGATCTCCGCGACGGCAACCAGGCGCTCGTCAATCCCATGGACGCAGGGCGAAAACGACGCTTCTTCGACCTTCTCCTCGCCCTCGGCATCAAGGAGATCGAAGTGGGCTTCCCGTCGGCGTCGAAGGCGGACTTCGACTTCGTGCGCACCCTCATCGAGCAGGAGCTGATTCCCGACGACGTCACGATCGCGGTGCTCACCCAAGCGCGACCCGAGTTGATCGAGCGCAGCTACGAGGCAATCGACGGCGCCAGGCGGGCGATCGTGCACCTCTACAACTCGACCTCCGTGACGCAGCGCCGGGTGGTCTTCCGCATGGAACGTGAAGGGATCACCGAGCTCGCCGTGAGCGGAACGACGCTCTGCAAGCACCTCGCAGGGGAGACTGCGACGGAGATCGTGTTCCAGTACTCGCCGGAGAGCTTCCACCACACCGAGCTCGACTATGCCGTCGAGATCTGCGAGCGGGTGGCCTCGGAGTGGGGGCCGACACCGGCGGAGAAGATGATCGTGAACCTGCCGACCACGGTCGAGCAGTTCCCGCCGAACGTCTACGCCGATCGGATGGAGTGGTTCGGTCGCCATTTCTCGTTCCGGAATGCCGCGATCCTCTCGGTGCATCCGCACAACGACCGTGGCACCGCCGTGGCGACAGCCGAGCTCGGACTGATGGCAGGCGCCGAGCGCGTCGAGGGGACGCTATTCGGCAACGGAGAGCGCACCGGCAACGTCGACATCGTCACGATTGCCCTCAATCTGCTGACCCAGGGCGTCGATCCCGAGCTCGACCTGTCGCAGATCGACGAGGCACGGACGATCGTCGAGGAGTGCAACGAGCTTCCTGTCCATCCACGACATCCGTATGCCGGCGAGCTCGTCTACACCGCGTTCTCCGGCTCGCACCAGGACGCGATCAAGAAGGGGATGGACGCGCAGGAGCGGTCGGGCTCGGACGTCTGGGATGTGCCCTATCTGTCGATCGATCCGAAGGACGTGGGGCGGAGCTACGAGGCGATCATCCGCGTCAACTCGCAGTCGGGCAAGGGCGGCGTCGCCTACCTGATGGCGGCCGAGCACCA
>JANOUB010000435.1:0-19051 GCA_031416615.1 Thermoleophilia bacterium | reverse complement strand
TAGGCGACCGAGAGTTCCGGACGGGTGTCGAAGCGGTCTCGGTCGATCACGAGCCAGGTTGCGCCGCAGCGCTTCGGGATGCCGAGCTCGCCCGTCCGGTTGAATCGCCGCCACTGCGCGCGGCGCACGTAGGGATGATTGCGCTTCGTGTCGGCGACATGGCCCGGCGGTGCGTTACAGATATACACCGGGGCGGCGGCGGCGATCCGGTAGCTCGACTCGAGGTCGGAGTAGACGATGTCCCCGGCCGGCACGGTTCTCCTGAGCGCGTCGACGAGCCCGGGCGTCAACGGGCTCGGGCGCCGCTTCGCGGAGGGCGACCACTCCGAGAGCCCGTGGACGAACGCCGGCAGGAGAAGCAGCGCCGAGGCGACGGCGGCCGTGACCTCCACGGAGCGGAGACGGCGGAGGCCGACCACGAGGGCCACGAGAGCTCCGGCCACGGCGATCCACGTCGCGGAGGACGGGCCGCCCTGCTCGACCGTGTACCCGAAGTCGCCGGGACGCTGCCACTGCAACACGATGCCGGCGGCGAGCGCAAACGGGGCAGCGAGCGGCCCAAGGAGGGAAGCCAGCACACCCATCCCACCCGCGAGCGCGAAACCGAACGGAACGAAGCCCGCGAGTCGCCGCGCCTGTGAGAGCGAGACGACGTCGGAGAACGGGGTGAAGAGCCACGGGACGAGCGTGATCGCGAAGATCGCGAGCGAACCGCCGACGACGTACGCCGCCCAGCGACGACGCGAAGCAAGAGCCGTGAGTGGGATCAACAACAGCGCCGCCACCGCGACGGCGCCCGATCGCCCGAAGATCTGAGGTGCGAGCGAGAAGTGGTCGACCGAGCCCCGCAGTTGACCCGCGTACTGATCGAAGGCGCGGGCCCGCTCGTCCGCGTCCGGGCTCACCGAGGCTGTGCTGCGCACCACCGGAACGAGCCACGCGAGGAAGAGCCCCGCCGGAACAACGAGCGCGCCGAATGCCAGCGCGCCGCTGCGCACCTGCTCCCGCCGCCACGCCCAGCGAACCGCCAGGAAGCCGCCGAAGGGGATCCAGAGGAAGATCGCGTACGTCGGATGGACGACGGCGAGTACGAGCGAGGCGAGGCCCGCACTCGCGAGAAGGCCGAGGGACGGCGTCCGCATCGCCGCGAGGGCGAGCGCGAGCGCCGCCGGAACGAGGAGCTGCCGCGACGCTGTCGCGGGCAGGGCGAGCGCGGTGTAGGCGCCGCCGTGTCCCGGCGCCATCGCAGCTATGGCGACGGCAGCCCCGGCCGACGCGGCAGCAGGCGTCACCCGGCGGAATACCGCGTAGCCGGCCTCGTAGGCGACGAGCACGGCCAGAGGCGCGAGCACTGTCGGCTCGTGGAGCACCACCTCGGCCGGATCGGCGAAGGCGACCTTCGCGATGAGAGCGAGGAACGCGTGCCAGAGCGGGAACGCGTAGCCGGGGTGCAGGCCGCCGTCGGCGAATTCATTCACCGACGACAAGGAGAGGCCCCCGAACTCGGCGAGCTTGCGGGCGCGCGCCAGGTGGAAGAGACCGTCCCCGCCGATTTCTCCTGCGACGCGCCAGAGGAGTAGCCCGAGCACGGCACCGGCGAGCCAAACCCCTGCTCTCCCCGGGAGCGGTGGCACGACGGGTCGGCGGATCGCGGCGGGCGCGGCGACGACCGCGACGACCGCGAGCAGCACGAGTGCCAGCGTCAGCGAGGCGTGGACGACGAACACGATGCCCATGGCACCGAACACGATCCCGAGCCCCCACGCGAGCGTCGCCGACGTGCTCCGCACCCCTACGGCACGGGCGGCGATCGCACCCGGTGCGAGGACGAGCCCGGTCGCCGCCGCGAGCCGGACGAGAAGGAACAGCGAGGTCATTGCTCGATCAGCGAGCGGACATCGCCCGTCCCGAGCCAGCGGGCGGTATCGCGATACATCGCGCCCTGCTGCCCGCGCACGATCCTGCCCCGTAGAGCGAGCGACGTGCGCAGCAGCGACCGAACACGCTCGGCCTCCTCGGGGCCGTGGTGCTTGAGGAAGAAGCGGAGCTGACCGCAGACATTCTCACGGTAGAGGCGCCCGCCATGGGAGGCACCCCCGACATGCACGCAGCGCGCCTCGGGCGTGAAGAGCGTCTTCCAGCCCGCCTCCGCGAAGCGGTAGCACCAGTCGACCTCCTCGCTGAAGAGGAAGAAGTTTGCGTCCGGCGGGCCGACCTCGTCGATCGCGGCGCGACGGACGAGCAGGCAGGCGCCCATCAGGCACTCCACCTCACGCTCCGAGGCGTGGTCGAAGCCTGCGCCGTAAAAGGCGTTCAGGAGCTCCGTACGGGGGCCGAGCTTGCGCAGGTAGAGATACTCGGTGGCGAGGCGCCAGCGCGTCGGGAAGCCGCGCACCGACCGTTGCAGCGACCCGTCAGGATGTTCCAGCTTCGGGCCCACGACGGCGACGTCCGGGTGCGCATCGCCGACCGCGACCAGGCGCTCGAGCGCATCGCCGACGAGCCAGGCATCGGCGTTGAGGATCAGCGCCCAGCGGCTCGAGGACGTCTCCTCGAGGCCCTTCGCCCAGCCCGCGGCGAGGCCGCGGTTCGCCTGCTCGACCACCCGCACGTCGGGGAAGCGCTCGCGCACGACAGCGACGGTGCCGTCGCTCGAGTCGTTGTCGACGACGACGGTTTCGACACCCTGCACGCTCTGGAGGCACTGCTCGATCCACGGCAAGGCGTTGTAGGTGGTGACGACAACCGCGGCGTCAGCCATGCCCGACCTCGGGGCGGCGCCCACCGCGCACCGACTCCCAGAGCAGGATCACGCCGCCCGGCAAGGCGAGTGCCACCGTGACGAGGAAGAAGAGGAACCCTGCTGCAAACGCTTCATCGGCACCGACACCGACGCTGCCGAGGAAGCTGACGAAGAACGCCTCTCGTACGGCAAATCCGTTCAGCGTGAAGGGCACGAGCAGGACGAGGAAGAACAGCGGCCCCATCACGTAGTAGATGCGAGGGCCGAGATCGATCCCGACGGCCATGCAGGAGGCCCAGATCGAGAGGATGCGCACCGCCTGGATCACGGTCGTGAAGACGAACACCTTCAGCAGCAGGCGCGGGTGCCCGCGGTAGTGGTGAACGCCGTCGTAGAACGCCCTCAACGGCCGCTCGAGGCGAAGCCGGGCGAGCAGTGGCCGCGCCCGGGCGAGCAGCGGTCGTGCCGATCGCGAGAAGAACATGACGAAGAGCAGGATGGTGCCGAACACGAACGCTCCTTCGAGCCAGAGATAGGCGCCGACGTCGTAACGGCCGAGCGCGAGCACGAAGCCGACGGCACCGAGCAGAACTGTCGCGGCGCCGCCGAGGCCTCGCTCGAGCAGGATGATCGCGGTCAGGTCGCCGGAGCGGCCGGGGTGGCGCTTGGCGGTCTCGAAGATCCTCACGGCGTCGCCGCCGATCGACGTCGGCAGAATCTGCCCGGCGGTGTAGGAGACGAAGTACGAGCGAGTCAGCCAGGCGAACCGGTCGCGAATCCCCTGCGCCGCGAGCAGCCACTGCCACCGCAGAGCCATGGGCAGCGCCGTCACGATCATGATCGTGACGGCCAGGGCGAACCACCACAGGTTGGCCGAGGTGAGGATGTCCCAGGTCTTCCCGACGTCGATCTTGAGGAGGATGTAGGCGACCGCGAGCGAGGTCAGCGCCAGCCCGATCGCGATCCGCACGGGCCGCTTGACGTGCGACAGCCGCGGCACTTTCGGGGTTCCCAGGCGCGGCATTCTCATGCGCTGAACCGCTCGTGTGCGCGCCGAACGGCGTCGACCGCGTCGAGAATGTCGCCGTCGGAGTGCGCGGGCGACAAGGGCAGCGAGAGCACCTCATCACCTGCCCGCTCAGCAACCGGCAGCGGCGCCTGGGCAGGGTAGCGCTCACGGAACCACGTCAGGCGGTGCACGGGCAGGAAGTGAATGCTGGTGCCGATCAGCTCGTCGGCCAGGGCCCGCTGATACGCGTCCCTGCTCGCGCCGGCCTTGGCGGCATCGATCCGCACGATGTACAAATGCCGCGCGTGCGTGTCACGGTCGTCCCGGGCGAGTGGCTCGATCCCGTCGAGGCCGGCGAGGCCCTGGTCGTAGAGCGCGAACTGCCGCTCGCGGATGGGCGCGTGCTCCCCGACGCGGTCGAGTTGGACGAGCGCAATCGCTGCGAGCACGTCCGAAAGGTTCGCCTTGAACCCCGGGCTGACCTGGTCGTAGTGCGATCCGTCGCCCCGCCGCGTCAGCCGCATGCTGCGGATTGCCGCGGCAACATCGTTGCGGTTCGTCGCGACGAGCCCCCCTTCGCCCGCGGAGATGTTCTTCGTCGCGTACAGCGAGAAGCAGGAGGCGTCCGAGATGCCCCCGATTTTCCGGCCGCGATATTTACTCTCGGCCGCGTGCGCGGCGTCCTCGACGACCGGCAGGCCGAGAGCCAGGATCGGGGCGAGGTCGGCCGGCTGCCCTGCCAGGTGGACGGGCATGATCGCTTTCGTCCGCTCCGTGACGAGAGCCGAAATCAGCGCGGGGTCGATGTTCAGATCGGTGTCGCGGACATCGCAGAAGATCGGGGTGGCGCCGCAGTGCTCGATCACGTTGGCCGTCGCAGGCCAGGTGATGGGGCTCGTGATCACCTCGTCGCCGGGCCCGACGCCGACCGCAAGCAGCGCCAGGTGGAGTGCGGCCGTGCCCGAGGTGACGGCGAGCACGTGCTCGGCCTCGAGGTAGACAGCCATGCGCTCCTCGAGCAGCGCAGCGCGCGGCCCGGTCGTCAGCCAGCCCGACCGCAGGGTCTCGACGACGGCGGCGATCTCCTCCTCCCCGATCGCGGGAGGCTGGAAGCCGAGCCTGGTGCTACGAGGGGTTCGCATCAACCAGGAAGCGTACGGCCCGCGCCGCACGGCGAGCCCGGGCGAGGGCATCTTCACGATCGTCACCCGTGGCGAGAATCGCGCCTGCGCGGTCGGCACCGCGGCGCAACGGCCCGAAGCGCCACCCGGGGCTCCGGTAGGTTCGCACCCATTCGACTCCCTCCCTGGCTTCGGCGGCCTCGACGCCCTCCGTCTCGAGGAGGACCCCCTCGGGCGCGACGAGAAAGAGGACGCACGCCCCGCCGGAGCCCCGGTCCCCAGCTTGTGACACGTTGTGACAAGGATCTTGGCCGAGAGCGAACGAGACGGCGAGATCGTTGAGATCGACGCCGACGGCCGCGCGGCAGAGCTCTGCGTCGTGGCCGCCGCCGAGACGCGCCGCGACCTCGACGACGTACGGCCGGCCATCGGGGCCGAGCCTGATCTGGGTGTAACTCGGCCCGTTGTCGATGCCGAGGGCCGCCACGGCGGCACGCGCGGCCTCGATCACGCTGTCGGTCGGATGACAGCTCGGCCAGACGTGCGCGAGCGCGACCCCGAACGCCGGCGGCTCTGCAAGCAGCCTGTCGGTGACCGTCAGCGGGATGAACGCCCCGTCCCGGGAGACGGCGTTCACGGTCAACTCGGGTCCGTCGATCAGCTCCTCGACGAGCACGCCGCCACCGCGCGACTCCGCCACGGCCGCCCCGACTGCCGCCGCGAACGCCGAAGACGTGTCGACCAGCGTCAGGCCTCGCTGGCCCTGGCGATCGGGCGCCTTGACGACACAGGGAAACGGGATAGCCGGGTCGCTCACCGAGAACGTTCGCGGCTGGAGCACACCGGCCGAGGCAAACCGCTCTCGCTGGCGCGTCTTCGTGGTCGAGAGGACCGCGGTGGCACCGTCGATCGGGTGTGGCAGGCCGAGCCGCTCCGCCACGCGCGCCGCGATACCGACCGGCCAATCGGCCCCGGGTGAGATCAGGCCGTCGACAGCACGGGCGCGGGCGAGGCGATCGATGCCCTGCTCATCCTCGGACGAGATCACCGCGCGCTCGTCCGCCAACGCGAAGCCGACCGCGAGTGGGTCGCGGTCGACGGCGATCACCGTCACGTCGCGGGCGGCAGCTGCCTGGAGCAGGCCGAGCTGAGCCGCTCCGGCGCCTAGGACGAGGAGACGTGCTGGCTGTGACCGGCGATGCTCCGCCACCAGGCCTCGTTCTCGCGGTACCAGGCGACGGTCTGCTCGAGGCCGTCGGCGAAGGTGGTGCGGGCCCGCCAGCTGGTGAGAGCGGCCACCTTGTCCGTCGAGCCGATGTGGCGGTCGACCTGACCGAGCCGCTCGGGGACGTGAACCTTCGTCGACCCGGTGTCGCCAACGCACTCGAGCACGAGGTCGGCGATCGCGGCCACCGAGATGTCGACGCCTGTCGCGACGTTGACGACCTCACCGGCCAGCGAGTCGATGGGCGTCTCGATCAGCGCCTCGATCGCCTCGGCGTGGTCGTCGACGTAGAGCCAGTCGCGGCTCGCGTGCCCGTCGCCGTGGATCGTCAGCGGGGCGCCGGCGAGTGCCTGGGTGATGAAACGCGGTACGACCTTCTCCGGGTGCTGGCGCGGCCCGTAGTTGTTGAACGGCCTCACGATCACGATCGGCAGGCCGTAGGTGACGAAATAGCTGTAGGCGAGCCGGTCGCCGCCGGCCTTCGTCGCGGCATAGGGGCTGCGCGGCTCGAGCGGGTGACGTTCGTCCATCGGGTCGGTCTCGGCGGTGCCGTACACCTCACTCGAGGAGATGAGAATGAACCGCTCGACAGGTCTGCGACGGATCGCATCGAGCAGGATCTGGGTCCCTTCGACGTTCGTCGTTACGAACTCGGACGCGCCCTCTTCGATCGACTTCTCGACATGCGACTCGGCTGCCGCGTTAACGATCACATCGACGCCCTCGACGAGCTCGGCGACGAGCTCGGCGTCACGGATGTCGCCGTGGACGAACGAGAGCCGCTCGTGGCTCAACACATCGGCGAGGTTCTCGAGATTCCCGGCGTACGTGAGGGAGTCGAGCGAGATCACCTCGTGCCCGGTGTGCGCCAGGAGGTGATGAATCAGGTTTGAGGAGATGAACCCGGCGCCGCCGGTGATGAGAACACGCTTCACGGTGCCGGGATGCTACCCCTTGAGGGGAGCAAGAGGTGGAACCTGAACCGCACGTGAGGACGGGAACCCGGGAGACAGGCTGAAGCCTGTCGCCGAACGCAGCGGTGACCGGCTTCAGCCGGTCTCCCGGGTTGGGCGAGCTGTCTGCGGCGCGTCGATCAGCTTTCTACAACTCGCGGTCGATCGCGTACAGCGGCCGGCCCTCCACCTCACGCTGGATGCGGCCGAGGTACTCGCCCACGAGGGCGAGGACGAACCCCTGCACCCCGAGCACGAAGATCACGGCCGCGCCGAGGAACAGCGGGCCGGGAAAATCGGACTGGCCGATCCAGTAGGCGCCCGCGTAGATACCGAGGGCGGTCGCGGCGAGGGTGCAGACGAACCCCAGCACGACACCGGCCCACTGGATCGGCTGCGGCCAGAAGCCTGCGAGAACGTGGAGCGCCAGCCGCGTCAACCGCAGCGGCGAGTAGCGGGACGCACCCTGGCGGGCGGCGTGACCGACGTCGACCTCGATCACGGAGGCGCCGCCGGAAAGGATCAACGCCTTCGTGAACTTCTGCCTCCCGATCGAACCGAGCATCGGGGTGACGACGCTGCGCCGGTAGGCGTTGAACGCACAGCCGAAGTCGGAGATGTCGACGCGCGTGAATCGCCGCAGCATCCCGTTGATCAGGCGCGAAGGCAGGGTGCGGCCCCACGAGTCGTTGCGCGCCGTACGACGGCCGCTCGCGACGTCGTAGCCCGAGTCGACCGCGGCGACGAGCTTCGGGATGTCTTCCGGCAGATTCTGGAGGTCGCCGTCCATCGTGACGATGATGTCGCCACGGGAGCGGCTGAGGCCGGCGTGCATCGCAGGGTGCTGGCCGAAGTTCCGCTTGAAGCGGATCGCCCGTACGCGCGCATCAGCCGCGTGGAAGCGCTCCAGCTCGGCGAAGGTGCTGTCGGTGGAGCCGTCGTCGACGTAGACGATCTCGAAGGGCCGGCCGAGTCCGTCGAGGGATTCCACCGCCCGGCGGTGGAGCTCGTCGAGGGACGCCACCTCGTTGTACAGCGTGACGACGACCGAGAGCTCGGGGGCTGCGTCGGTGGCGACGCTCGAGGCGGGCCCGCTGAGCACGTCGGTCTGGGCCATCAGTGCGGCGAAGCGTATCCGGTATGCCTACCCCGCGATGTCCGAAATCAGGCTACTTCCCCCGCCGAGCCCATCCACCCTCGCCGTAAAAGGTTTTCCCGGGGGAAGGAGCTACGAGGAGACCTTGTCACCACTCATTCCGGCACGGCGGAGCACGAGGTAGGCGATCGTGACGGCCGCGAGCGTGAGGGCGAGGATCATCGCCGCCGTCGCGTTGACGACCGGCGTGACGCCGAACCGCAGCGACGAGAAGATGTAGAGCGGCAGCGTCGAGGTTCCCGCGCCCGTGACGAAGAACGACGTGTAGAAGTCGTCGAACGAGAACGTGAACGCCAGCAACCCCCCCGCGAGGACTGCCGGTGCAAGACGCGGCAACGTCACCTGCCTGAAGGTCGAGAGCGGCCCCGCGCCGAGATCGAACGACGCCTCCTCGAGATCCTGTGCCATGCCCACGAAGCGGGCCCGCACGACGAGGGCCACGACCGACGCGTTGAAGACCACGTGCGCGATCAGCACTGTCTTCAGACCGAGCGTGATCCCGGCCTCCGTGAAGAAGATCAGCGCCGAGATCCCGAACACGATCTCCGGCGTCACGAGCGTCATCGTCACGAGCGCCTCGAGCGGGATCCGCACCGGCTTCCACATCCTCGGCAGCGCGAGCGCCAGCATCGTCCCGAGCACACATGCCACGATGGCGTTGCCCGCGGCGATCACTATCGAGTTGCGGAGCGCGTCGGTGACGGCGGTGTCGTGGAGCGCCTCCGCGAACCACCTCGTCGAGAAGCCATCCCAGACGAGCGTCTCGCGGCCGCCGTTGAACGCGTAGACGACGACGACCAGGATCGGCGCGTACAGGAACACGAACACGAGCGCCGCGTGGGCGCCCAGCAGCTTCTTACCCACGCGTCGTCGCCTCCCGGTTCGCCCGCGTCGAGAACGCGAGCAGCACGATCGTCATCGCCACGATCACGACGACGGCGATCGCTGAGCCGAAGGGCCAGTCGTGTACCTCAGTGAACTGCTGCGCGATCAGAGAGCCCGCATACGATGTCTTGTTGCCCCCGAGGATCGCCGGGATCAGGTACTCGCCGGTGAGCGGGATGAACACGAGCAGCGAGCCGGCGATGACGCCGGGGAGCGCGAGCGGGAGCGTGACGCGGCGGAACGAGCGAAACGGTGTGTCGCCGAGGTCCTGCGCTGCATCGACAAGCGACCAGTCGATCCGCTCGAGGGCCGCGTAGAGCGGCAGCACCATCAGCGGCAGGTAGTTGTATGCCACGCCGATGTAGACGGCCGGCCTGCTGAAGAGGAGATCGACATGCACAACTCGGAAGAGCGGGAACTGCGGGTCGAGGATGATCAGCCATGCGTACGTCCGGATCAGGAAGCTCGTCCAGAACGGAATCACGACAAACAGCAGCACCAACGTCTTGCGCCGCGCATAGCGGGCAATCCAGTAGGCGAACGGAAAGCCGATCAGAAGAGTCGTCGCCGTGCCGAAGAGCGCCAGCCCGAACGTTCGCCGGAAGACGTCTCCGTAGACGGGATCCCACAGCGCCCGGTAGTTGTCGAGGTTCCAGTTGAAGACAATGTCGGAGAAGCCCGACAACTCGGCAAAGCTGTAGGCGACGACGAAGCCGAGTGGGGCGAGAAAGAACGCGGCGTACCAGGCCAACGCCGGGAGCGCGAGCCAACCGGGGTAGCGAGGGCCGCCGCTCGATGCGCGGCGGCCCCGCCTACCCGGCCCAGGTCGAGCTAGAGCGTTGTCCCGCAACGTTGCGCCCGCTTGCCCCGCAGGCGTGTAGGGCATCCGCTCGCTCCCGGGACAGGCTGCGCCAGTCCCCTCCAGGGGTTCCGGTCGAAGGGGTTGTGACGGCGCCTCACGCGTTTTTGAACTCGGTCCAGATCCGGCTCCTCAGCGCCGTCCCCTTGGGAGTGACGTTGTTCGCCTCCAGGTTCGTGAGCGTGCGCGCCGCCGGGAACACCGCGGCGTTTCCGAGGATCTTCGGATCGAGCTTGCCCTTGAGCAGCGACCGCTGGAGCGGCGACCCGTAGTAGGTGTACTCCGTCTCGACGGCGTTGTGCTTCGGGTCGTAGACGTAGTCGATCCAGGCGTGTGCAGCGTCGGGGTTCTTGGCCCCGACCGGGATCACGTACGAGTCGACCCAGAACTCGCCGCCCTCCTTGCCGACGACGTAGTTGACGGGCTTCTTCGCGGCGGCGGCAAGCGCGTCACCGTTCCACCCGAGCGCCATCGCGGCCTTGCCGGAGATGAGCAGCTGCTTGTACTGCGTCGCCGTGATCGCAAGGAGATGGGGCTTGAGCTCCAGCAGCTCCTTCTTGGCGGCCTCGAGCTCGCTCTTGCTGTCGCTGTTGTACGAGTAGCCGAGCATCACGAGCATCGAACCGATCACCTCGGGGATGCCGTCGAGCACGGTGACTTTGCCCGAGTACTTCGTCTTCGCGAGGTCGACGAACTGACGCCACGTCGTCGGCCGCTCCTTGACGAGGTCGGAGCGGTACATGAAGCCGGTCGTGCCCCAGTCCTTCGCCACCGAGTAGGTGTCCTTGGGGTCGAACGGCAGCTTGCGGAACTTCGGGTTGATCGTCCTCACGACGGTCGGGAGCTTCGACCAGTTGATCGGCTGGAGAAGCTTTGCATCCGCGAGGATGCGGACCATGTAGCCCGTCGGAACGGCGAGGTCGTAGCCACGCGCGCCGCCTTTGAGCTTTGCGAACAACGCCTCGTTCGAGGTGTAGAAGTCCTTCTTGACGCCGATCCCCGTCGCCTTCGTGAACGCCGGATACGTCTTGGGGTTCACGTACGAGCCCCAGTTGTAGTAGAAGAGCTGACCCGCCTCCGTCGCACCGAAGGCCGATTGCGGGAACCGGCCAAGTGCGGTGGCAGCGATGAGCGCCGTCGTGCCGGCGACGAACCCGCGCCGACTCACCGTTCGCTCCCCAAGTTGCTGCAACAGCTGTTCGTGGTCATTCATCGCGAACTCCCTCCTGTCAGGTCGAGGGCCACCTCGGGCCCCCATGACACCGTTACGCGCTCCCCTTCCTCGAGCGATTCGGCGACCGTGTCGCCGGAGCGCTGCGTCCGGGTGAGCACCTCCTGGCCGTCGTCGAGGCGGACGACGCACTGCACCGCGGCGCCGATCACCATCCGAACGACGACTGTTCCCTGCGATCCGTCACCGGCCCGCGACAGCCGCACGTGCTCGGGCCGGACCGCAAGCCGCCCCGAGGGCGCGTCGACGAAGTTCGTGTCGCCGATGAACGCGGCGACGAACTCTGTCGCGGGCCTGTCGTAGATCTCCTGCGGCGGCGCCAGCTGCTCGATCCGGCCGCCGTTCATGACGGCGACGCGGTCGGACATCGCGAGCGCCTCCTCCTGGTCGTGGGTCACGTAGATGAACGTGATCCCAACCGTCTCCTGGATCCGCTTCAGCTCGATCTGCAGGGCCTTGCGCACCTGGAGGTCGAGCGCCCCCAGCGGCTCGTCGAGCAGGAGCACCTTCGGGCTCATCACGAGCGCCCGGGCGAGCGCGACGCGTTGCTGTTGCCCGCCGGAGAGCTCCCGGGGCCTACGCCTGCCGACGTCACGCAGGTGCACCAGCTCCAGCATCTCCTGCGCCCGCGCGCGGCGATCTCGGCGGGGTATCCGCCGCTGCTTGAGCCCGTAGGCGACGTTCTCGAGCACGGACAGGTGCGGGAAGAGCGCGTACGACTGGAAGACGGTGTTGACGGGACGCCTGTACGGCGGCAGCCGCGAGACGTCGTTGCCGTCGATGTACACCGTCCCCAGATCGGGTCGCTCGAACCCGGCGATCAGGCGCAGCGTGGTCGTCTTGCCGCAGCCGGACGGGCCGAGCAGCGACAGGAACTCACCGCGGACGACGGCCAGGTCGAGGGCGTCGACCGCCGCGATCTCGCCGAAGCGCCGCGTCACACCGCGCAACTCGACATCATGGTCGCCCATCAGTAGCTCGGCGGGCTGATCACGTACATGACCTCCGCCGCCTCGTCGCCGAGATTGGTCACCCGATGGGGGGTCGAGCTCCGGTAGCGGGCGCAGTCGCCGGCGCCGAGGCGCATCGTGTCTGCGCCGAGCGCGAGCTCGACGCTGCCGGCGACGACGAGCAGCAGCTCCTCCGAGTCCCCGTGCGCGTACTGCTCGGCTCCGGTCGACCCTCCCGGCTCGAGCGTCGCGGCGACGACCTCGAGTGCTTCGAAGGGCTTCGGCGTCAGGAGCGCCTTGCGCCCGAACGTGCCCCAGCTGACATAGGCCCGGTCTTCGCGGCGCAGCACGCTCGGTCCGGTCTGCCCGTTTCGCGCGAACAGGTCGGAAACCTCGACGCCGAGCGCACCCGCGATGCCCTGTAGCGACGCGATGCTGGCCCCGGTACGCCCTCGCTCGAGCTGGCTGAGAAAGCTCTCGCTGACATTGGCGCGCTCGGCGACATCCCTCAAGGTCTGGCGTCGCGCGCGGCGGAGCAGGCGCAACTGTGTCCCCACCGAGTGGGTTACGGACGCGCCGCTCGACGCGACCTCTGTCATGTACTGAAGCTAAATGAAGTCACACTGCAGAACATTGAATGGGACCCTACGACGGCGAGGGCCCTCGTGTCAACCTAGCCCGGATCGTGCTAGCGCGACTCGCTCGATCAGGCTCGCCGCTTGCACGCGCCCGTCCGCTCGTCGGATGCGGCCTGCCATCGTCCGCAGCCGGGCGTGGAGCGCGCCGTCAGCGAGCAGCCGGTCGATCCCGTCGAGCAGCTCGTCCGCGGCGAATGCGTACGGGGGCAGGCGGAGGCCGAGCCCCGTCTCGTCTATGCGCTGGGCGTTGTCCATCTGGTCCCAGAACAGCGGCAGCACGACCATTGGCTTGCCGGCGTGGAGGCATTCGGTGGTCGTGTTGTTACCGCCGTGGGTGACGACAAGGTCGACGAGCGGGAGGATCGCGGGCTGTGGCAGGAACTCCTCGCCCCACATGTTGTCGGCGAGATCTAGCTCCAGGTGCTGCGGCCCCTTGGAGACGATGAACCGATGCGGCGAGTCCGAGAGCGCATCGACGAGCCGACGCATCAGCTCGACGTCCGCGGAGCCGAGGCTCCCGAGCGAGAGGTAGACGAGCCTCCCGTCGCGGGCGGCGAGTTTGTCCGGCAGCGCGAAGGTGGCGTCGACGTCGCGGACACATGAGTCGAGGCGGTGCCACACCGGCCCGAGCGGCCGCTCGCGCGCGTAATCGATCTCCTCGGGGTACACGTAGAGGTTGAGGCTGTCCGAGGTGTGAATGAAGGCACCCTCGGGCAGCGGCGGTGCCCCGCGCTCGACGCAGAGTTCGGAGAACTCGGCGTGGAGGCCGGCGTGGACGCGCGCGGAGGCGGCGCGGAACGCGTCCCAGCCGGAGCGGTTCCCGGTCGGGTAGCCCGAGAAGACGGGCGGGATGCCCGGATCCTGGATCTCCAGCGGGTTACACGAAACGATCCGGACCCACGGTCGCCCGCTCGCGTGGATGGCCGGGAAGCACACGACGTTGTCCTCGACGATCACCGCCGGCTGCAGCTCGTCGAAGATCTCACGCAGGCGATCGTCGGCGTAGCCGACCCCATCGCAGAGGGCGCGAAACGTCGGCTCGATGAACGACTCGAGTTGGTCGATCGTCGGCGTGCGGAAGACGGGCGCCGTCTCCCGGATGAAGTCCTTCCAGAACTGCCCGGGGGCCTCCTCGACCTCGGAAGGCGGCCCGAGGCGCATGAGACGTTCCTCGAAACCCTGCGCCTCGAGGCTCCCCGCGAACGACTCCTCCACCACGAACACGACGCGATGCCCGCGTTCGCGCAGCACCTGGCCGATCCCGACACAGTTGTTCGTCGGGCCGTACGCCCCCTCGGGGAACAAGACGATGGTGGTGGGTTCGGTCACGGGCGGCGAGTGGCGCCGATCCTGCGGTACTGTCCGCGTTCGGCGTTGTCGGAGGTTAATCGGTGGGCGGCGAAGCTACGAGATTCAACCGGCGAAGTCAAGCCGCCTCGGTCTCCGCCGCGGCGCTCGAGGCCGCGCTCGCGTCGTCGCTCCGTGCAGAGCTAGAGAGCTCGCGCTGGTACCAGGGGAAAGGCCGCGAGATCATCTCGCTCCGGCTCGTCGACCGCATCGTGATTCCCGCCCCCGCCGGGGGAATGCTGGCGATCGTCGGCGCCGGCTACGCAAACGGGGTGACAGACGAGTACGCGATGGCCGTCCGCGCGGACGCAACAGGGATCGTGCGCGGGGTAGGCGCAGACGATCCGTTGTGGCCCGCGCTCGCGCGACTCGCGGCGGCAGGCGGCACGATCGACGGAGACCATGGCACCGTCGAGGGCGCCCCCGGAAGCCCCCTCGAACGTCCGCTCGAGGGGAGGACGTGCCGCCCTCTCGAGGCCGACCAGTCGAACACATCGCTCGTGCTCGACGGGCGCGTGGTGCTCAAGTGCTACCGACGGCTACGACAGGGGACACATCCGGAGCAGGAGTTGTTGCAGGGGCTGACGCGGGTGGGATCGACCCGCGCCCCGGCACTCGTGGGTGCGCTCGGCTACCGCCGGGACGGCCTCACGACGGCGGTTGCGACCGCATACGCCTACGTCGAGGGTGAGGCGGTCGGCTGGGAGCCGGCGATCGTCGGACTGGTGGCCGCTCTCGACGGCCCGGCGACCGAACTCGAACGGCTCGTCGGGGAGACCGCAGAGCTCGGGCGCTGTGCCGGAGAGCTCCATCGTGACCTGCTCACTGCATTCGGGGGCCGGCAGGCGACGCAGGCCGACGCACGGGCTCTGTGGGAGCGGGCCACTGCGGGCCTCGCCGAGGCGATCACCACGGTGATGCCCGCAGCGCCGGAGCTCGGTGCTCTCGAGCCGGCGGCGCGGCGGGATCTCGGCGACCTCGACCGCCTCGCGGGCACGCCACTCCAGCGCATCCATGGCGACCTCCACGTCGGGCAGTTGCTGCGCGGGCCGTCCGGCATCGTCGCGGTCGACTTCGAGGGCGACCCAACCCTGCCGACCGACGCGAGGCGCCGCTCCGCCTCTCCGCTCCAGGACATGGCAAGCCTGCTCCTGTCGCTCGACCACGTGGCTGTCGCGGCTGCCCGCCGCCGGGGCTTCGGCGCTGTCAGAGCGCGAGCTCTGGAGTGGAGCGCCGCGGCGCGGACAGCCGCGCTGGAGGCTTACGTTGCCGCCGCACCACCCGGTCACGGCACCGATCCGGCCCTGCTTCACGCGCTGGAGGTCGAGAAGGAGTGGCGCGAGGCCGTGTACGCCGCCCGGGTGCTCCCCGAATGGCTCTATGCTCCGCGGCACGTGCTGCCCGAGCTGCTCACGTGAACCCTGGGCTCTTCCTCGCCGACGTGCTCTCCGCGCCCGACCGGCTCGCGGCCACGCTCGACGCCTACGCCGCGCCAGACGGCCCACTCGCGCAGCTGCCGGGTGCCCCGGCCTTCGAGCGCGTCGTCTTGATCGGCATGGGCAGCTCGCGCTTTGCCGCGCTGACTGCGGCCGCGCTGCTGCGCTCGCGTGGGATCGCGGCCTGGGCCGAGCACGCCTCCAGCATGACCCCGACACCCCCCTCGCGAGGCACGCTCGCCGTGGGTATCTCGGCCTCGGGCGCGACAGCCGAGACGGTCTCAGCGCTCGAGCGGCATGCCGGAACGTCCGCGACCGTGGCCGTCACGAACGTGCCGGGGAGCGCGATCGAGGCTCCCGCAGACGTCGTGCTGCCACTCCTGTCAGGGCCGGAAGAGGGCGGCGTTGCCTGCGTCTCGTTTCAGGCCACTCTGGCCGTCCTGCTGCTGCTCGCGGGGCGTGTCGCCCCCGGCGTCGGCGTGAGCGTCGCCGAGCTCCGCCCCGCGGTCGACCTCGCCGCCGCCCTGCGCGACGGACGTGGTGACTGGCTCGCCGAGGTCGCGGCGCTCGTCGGCGGCGCGGAGTTGACGCAGGCGACGGCGCCGGCACACCGGATCTCGTCGGCGCTCCAGTCGGCCCTGATGCTGCGTGAGGGACCGCGCCTCAACGCATCTGCCGCCGAGACCGGCGACTGGCTGCACGTCGACGTCTACCTGACCAAGCGCCCCGGCTACCACACGCTGCTGTACCGAGGGTCGCAGTTCGACGAAGGCGTGCTGGAGTGGGCACGGTCACGCTCGTCACCCGTGATCGCGGTGGGTGCGCCGATCGCGGGGGCGGCGATCCAGGTGCGCCTCACACTGGCAAGCGAGCTCGTGACGGGACTCGTCGAGACCGGCGTTGCGGAGCTCGTGGCCGCTCAGATCTGGGGCGCCGGTTCAGGGTGACAACGGGGATGCCGCGAAGCGCGCGTGCAGGCGACGCAGCGGCGCGGGCGCCCACCAGTTCCACTCCCCGAGCAGCGCCATCAGGCTCGGCACGAGCAGAGCTCGGATGATGGTGGCATCGAGCGCGACGGCCGCGGCGGTGCCGACGCCTAGCTGTTGGATGAACGAGATCCCCGACGTCGCGAAGGTGCCGATCGCAACGCAGAACAGGAGCGCCGCCGCTGTGACGACACGGCCCGTGCGCTCGAGGCCATCCGCCACGGCGTCCCGGTTCGCGAGACCCCGGTCACGCCCTTCCTTGATCCGGGAGAAGAGGAAGATCGCGTAGTCGGTCGACAGGCCGAACGCGGTCGCGCACAGTAGGATCGGCTGCGTCGACTCGAGACCCTGAAGGCCCTGACCCCACTCGAACACGAGGACGAGGATCCCGAACGAGGCGCCGAGCGTGAGAATGTTCATCACGAGCGATTTGAGCGGCAGCACAACCGAGCCGGTGAAGAGGAAGATCAGGGTGCAGGTCGTGAGGGCGAGGATCGCGAGTGCCCACGGTAGGTGGGCGCGAAGCGACGCCTGCTGGTCGACGAAGCCTGCGGTCTGCCCGGTGACACGTGCGTCCGGGAGTTCCGACCGCACGGTGCGGACGAGCTGCTGCGAGCGATCCGAGAGCCCCTCTTCACTCGGGAGGAGGTCGAAGCGCCAGAGGCCGGGCGAGATCTGCCGTGCAGGCAGGACAGCCGCGGCCCCCGGAGCGGACGCGAGGCGGGCGGTCACGGCCTCCGAAGGCGAGCCGTCCGTGATCACGGTGATCGGCGCGTATCGCCCGCGGATGCCGTCGCGGTCGAGCGTTTCGGCAACCTGGCGGGCGCTCGCCGACGCAGGCAGCGTCGTCGCGTCGACGCCGACGAAGTGGACGCCCAACGCGGGCAGTGCCAATACGATCAGCACGGCAGCGGAGAGAACCGCGACCCGTCCCGGCCGTCGCATCACCCAGGTTGCGAGCCGACCCCAGCGTCCACCCGACGGTGGTTGCTGCAACCGGCGTGGTGCGAGCGCGTCGATACGCGGGCCGAGCCAGTAGAGGAATGCCGGTAGCGGCACGAGCGCCACGGCGCCGGCCGAGAGCGCGACGAGGACGCCGCCGACCCCCATCGAGTAGAGGAACTGCTGCGGGAACACCAGCAGGCAGGCCATGGCTGCCGCCACCGTGAGCGCACTGAAGAAGACCGTTCGGCCCGCGGTGCGCATCGTCGCGGCAAGGGCCTCGGGGCCGTGCCCGTGCCGTGCCGCTTCTTCGCGCCAGCGCGAGACGATGAAGAGCGAGTAGTCGATCGCAAGGCCGAGCCCGAGACCCGTGACGAGGTTGAGCGCGAAGACCGAGAGGGAGTGCACCTCGACCGCGAGCCGAAGCCCGAGGAACGTGAGCGCGATCGCACCGGCGCCGACGAGCGGCGGCAGGAACGCCGCCACGAGCCCCCGGAACACCCAGAACGAGAGCAGCAGGACGAGCGGGAAGGCGATCAGCTCGGCCCGGCGGAGATCGCTCTGGATCGCCTCGGTCACCTGGTGAGATGCGATAGCGCCGCCGCCGAGGAGCACCTGCGGATCGTCGGCAAACGCCGTGGTCAGGCGGTCGGCAGCACCTTTGGACGCATCACCTCCGCGGGCGAGGAGAAACACGAGCACGACGCCGTTGGCGTCGATGACCGTGCGCGCCACCGCGGGATCGCGATCGATCCGCGCCTGCACGCGCTCGACGGCTGTAGGGCCACCCGCGACGAGCGCTAGCACGCCGGGGCCGGCCTCGACGCCCGTCCTCCGCTCCACCTCGACGCTCACGAGCCGACTCTCGGACGACAGGTCTGCGAACTGGGCCGACCCTGAATCCATGCGAGGGATCACCGTGCTCCCGATCGCGAACGCCACCGCCACGATGGCTGCAGAGACGAGCGTGACCGCGCGGGCGCGGGTCGCAATCAGGTGCAGCACACTCCCAAGTGTGCCGTCTTGGAGCCTTCGGCCCGAACCCAGTAGGGGACGGGCGCATGCGCGTCCCGGCGGCCCGGGTCACGACGCACTCGGCGCCACGACCCGGGCTGCGGAGAGTTTTCAGCGCCCAGCTCATGCCAGGCCTTCTCGACGGCGGCGAAGCCGCCCTCAATGGATGAAACCATCGGAGGCCTTCGGCCAACTCGTTGCGATGACCGCATGAAACCGGGCTGTCTCCCGGAGGGAGACACCCTTTGCAACGAAACCGTGACAATCGATCCACAGCCCGCGGCGGGAAGGCGCGTTTGAGGTGCTAGACGAAGCGCGAGAGAGCGTTTGCGACACGGTCGCACTCGGCCTCGGTCATCGTCGTCGCAAACGGCAGCGCGAGAGCCCTTGCGAACGCGCGGTCGGCGCCGGGGAACGTTCCTCTGCCGCGATATGCCCCGAGGTGATGGAGAGCGTAGGTTCCGATCTGCACCTCGATCCCCTCTGCCCGGAGAGCGTGCAACGCCTCGTCACGCCGATCGAGCTGAACGACGTACGCCTGCCAGCCGTGGCGGTC
>JANOUB010000434.1:0-2574 GCA_031416615.1 Thermoleophilia bacterium | reverse complement strand
GGCGGATAGCCAGCTAAGGTCCTTTGGGATATCCTGAGACCATGAAGACAACCATCGATGTCGATCGGCAGCTCGCAGACGAGGTCGCCCAGATGCTCGGCACCGAGACGCTGAAGGACACCGTCAACGCGGCGCTCGCCGAGGAGCGCCGCGCCGAGTTGCGCCGCCGTCTTGCCACGCGGGTGAGGAACGGCACCTTGCCGGTCCCCACGATCACAGAGTTGAGGAGGATGCGCGCACCGGCGGTTCCGGTGGGCGCCCTTTCGTCGCGTAGCCGTAGTTCGGCCTCGTGACACTGGTCGTGGTCGACACGAGTGTCTGGCAGCGACGTCTTCAGCCTGGCGTCGGCGACCCGCTCGGCGATGCGATCGAGGCCGATGCAGTGGCGATGGTGGATCCGATCGAACTCGAGCTCCTGCGGTCGGCGTGGGGCAGCAAGGATCACGATCAGCTTCGCGAGGAGTACTCGGCACTTCACCGTATCCCTCTCGACGCAGAGATCGGTGCCCGAGCGATCGAGGTGCAATCGGGTCTAGCACGACGTGGCTATCACCGCGGGCCCTCGGTGACCGATCTACTAGCGGCGGCCGCGGCCGAGTCGGTCGGTGCCGAGCTCTGGCATTGCGATCGTCACTTCGAGCTGATCGCCGAGGTGACGGGGCAGCCGGTGCGGCGGCTCGGGACGTGAACCGCGCCCTCGACATTGTCACGGCCGCGCTCGGCCTCGCCGTCACGAGCCCGCTGCTCGCGGTGTCGGCGATCGCGATCAAGCTCGAGGACGGCGGCCCGATCCTCTTCCGCCAGACCCGGGTCGGGAAGGACGGCGAGGACTTCGAGCTGCTGAAGCTGCGCACGATGGTCGTCGACGCCGAACGGAAGGGCGCCGGCTATGCCGTCGCTGCCGGTGACAGCCGCATCACGAAGGTGGGCCGGATCCTGCGTAAGACGTCCGTCGACGAACTGCCGCAGCTGTGGAACATCGTCCGCGGTGAGATGAGCCTGATCGGCCCCCGGCCTACGCTCCGCTATCAGGTCGAGAAGTACACAGCGCACCAACGCAAGCGGCTGGACGTGCGGCCGGGACTGACGGGGTGGGCGCAGATCCACGGTCGCGCCACGCTGCCATGGGACGAGCGCATCGACCTCGACGTCTGGTACGTCGAGCACCGCTCGCCCCGCGTCGAGCTGAAGATCCTTCTGCGCACGCCCCTTGCGCTCTTCGGCGGCACGTACAAGGGCGAGTCCGGCGGCTGGCGCGGCGGCGATGCGCGCTAGCACGGTGTTTCGCGGCACTGACCTATGTACTCTCCGGAGATGGCGCGTGTGCAGCTGCAGCGTCGGCGTAGGGTGTCGCTCGGGTTCCCTGCCGCCGGGTTCGATGACACCCTCGTGCTCTGCTACCACGCAGTCGGCGGCGAGGTGGGCGCCGGCGCTTTCGTCTCTCAGCACGATCTCGACTGGCAATTGGGCTTGCTCGTCGCGCGGGGGTACCGTCCCGCCACCTTCACCGATGCTGTGCTCGGAACGGTCGGAGGGCGCGTGCTCGCAGTCTCCTTCGACGACGGCCACGTGTCGGTTCTCAACGAGGCACTCCCCGTTCTCGCGAGGCACGGCCTTGTGGGGACGGTGTTCCCACGGCTCGACGAGCTCGGGCGTGCCGGGTCGCTCACCCTTGCCGATCTCGAGCTCCTCGTTGCGGCCGGCTGGGAGGTCGGGTCGCACACGCTTACCCATCCGGCGCTCACGACGTTGGCCGACGATGAGCTGCAGCATGAGTTGAGCGACTCCAAGAGAACGCTGGAGCGTCTGCTCGGTATCCCTTGCCGGTCGATCGCCTACCCGTTCGGGGAGGCGGATGCGCGTGTGATTGCGGCGGTTGCCGCGGCGGGCTACGAGGCAGGTGCAGCCCTGCTCGGTGTGCCGGTGGCACAGGGACGCCTCGCCTGGCCGCGTGTCGGAGTGCATGGGCGCGAGGGCCGGCTCCTCTTCCGGGTGAGGGTCTGTCGGTCGTTCCGGGCCGTCCGTGGCACGGCACGTGGGGCGAGGCTGGTGTCGGGGCAGCGGGCCCTGTGACTGCGTGGGACGGAGGCGCTCCTTCGGTCAGCGGGTGCAGAGATGGACGGGGAGCGTGTCGAGACCGAGATGGTCGCGTGCGGCCGGGTCGCGCTGCTCGTCGAGGACGATGGTCTCGACCGTGAAGCCTGCGGCTGTCACCGGGGTCAGGTTCTGCCAGTCAGGCGCGTGGAGGATGAGCACTCCGCCGGGGCGGAGCACTCGCTGGAGCTCGCCGAGAGCGCGTTTCGGATCGGGAACCGCGTCGAGCACGTGCGCGCAGAGCACCGTGTCGAACGAGGATGTGGGGAGCTGGAGCTCCTGCACGTCCATCTGCCGATCGGCGAGCGGATGGTCGAGGTCGATCGCGAGCCAGGAACCGGAACGAGGGCGGAATCGTTCGATCACGCAACGCTCCGGCCCGACGTGCAGGACGTCGGCTCCTGTGACGAGATCGGGGTTCCTGTCGAGGAAGAGGCACAACTGGCGGTGACGCTCGTACGCACCACAGCCGGGGCAATA
>JANOUB010000433.1:0-2210 GCA_031416615.1 Thermoleophilia bacterium | reverse complement strand
CCACGCACACCCCTCCGACTACGGTCGCGTGATCCAGCACGTCAACGTCTGGTGGGGTGGGAGGGAGATGGCGCCGATGCTGCCGAAGCTGTTCTTCCTCCACTTCGAGGGCACGAGCTTCGTCGCCGAGGACGACGAGGGCAAGCTCGTTGGCTTCCTGATCGGCTTTCTCTCGCAGTCCGACTATGAGGAGGCGTACATCCATTTCGTCGGGGTGGCGCCGGAGTATCGCGGGTCGGGCATTGGCCGGGAACTCTACGAGCGTTTCTTCTCCGTCGTCGCAGCACAAGGACGGTCGCTCGTCCGCTGCGTCACCTCGCCCGTGAACGAGGGATCGGTCGCGTTCCACGAGTCGCTCGGATTCTCCGCCGAAAGCGTGGCGAAGGACTACGACGGCCCCGGCGAGGATCGTGTGCTCTTCGTCAAGGTGCTCGACTGAGCCTGGCTCCAGGCTGAGCCTCGGCCTCACACACCCCTCACACGGACTCGGCTACCGTCAGCCGGGTGCCGGATCTCTTTCTCTCTCCATCGGGCAAACCCCGCCGCGGGCGTCGCCGCGGGTTGCTTGTGGCAGCCACGCTCGTCGGCCTGATCGTGCTCGCTGCGGCAGCCCTCGGCGTCCTGGCGCTGACCGAGCGGAGAACCATCCCCGTCGGGACGACGATCGCCGGCATCGACGTCGGCGGCATGACCCGTGGAGAGGCCGCCGCCGCCGTACTGCCAGCCGCGAGCGTTCGCGCTGCGGGCTCGATCCGGCTGATCGGGCCCCGAGGCGAAGAACGTGTCACCGGCACGGCCCTCGGGGCGCGACCGCTGCTCGACATCGCGCTCGCTGCCGCGCTCCGCGCCGGCGCCGGCGAGCGGCTGCTGCGGCACGCCGGAATCGGCGCAGCGCAGAGGATCTCGCTCGCCTATCGGCTTGGCCCCGTGCGGGCAGCGGAGCTCGCGAACCGGCTCGACAAGAGGTTCGGCGAGAAGCCGAGGGATGCCGGCCTCGTCGTCACAGCTGGTGGTGTGTCCACTACCGCACCTGCGCCGGGGACGATCGTCGACCGCGGTGCTCTCCGGCGGAGCCTCCGCACCCTCCCTCCTGAGCTTGGCGTACCCCTCCGCCGTCAGTCTCCCGCGGTCGGAGTCGAGGAGGCTCGGGTTGCGCAGCGCACGGTGACACGGCTCCTCGACGGGCCGCGAGAGGTGCGGTTTCGCGATGGTTCGGCGGTGCTGTCGGCCGCGACGCTCAGCGGCCTCGTAACGACGAAGCCGGTGGCGGGCCGGTTGCGGATAGGGCTTGACGCCGCGGGCCTCCGGACGGAGCTCCTGCCTCGCCTCGGCCGCTTCGAGCGTCCGCCCACCGATGCGCGCTTCGTCATCGACGGCACCCGCGTCCGCCTTGCTCCTGCCGCGTCCGGGAGAGAGCTCGACGGAGAGCGGATCGGTGCCTCCCTGGTCACGAACCTTGCCGCGCGCGCCCATCGCGCCCGGTTTGTCGTCGCCCAGCCGAAACTGACGACCGAGGCGGCAGAGAAGCTCAGGATCACCGAGCTCGTGTCGGAGTTCACGACGAACTACCCGTGTTGTCCGCCGCGCGTGACGAATATCAAGCGTGCGGCCACGCTCCTCGACGGGACGATCATCCTTCCCGGCAAGGAGTTCTCGCTCAACGGAGCTCTCGGGAAGCGCACCGAGGCGAAAGGGTTCGTCTCCGCCCCACAGATCTTCAACGGCCGTTTCGAGGACGCCGTCGGTGGGGGCATCAGCCAGGTGTCGACCACGCTCTTCAACGCCGCCTTCTTCTCCGGCATCAAGCTCGTCGCCCACAACGCGCATCAGTTCTACATCTCCCGCTACCCGATGGGGCGTGAGGCAACCGTCTCGTGGGGCGGGCCGGAGCTGATCTTCCGGAACGACTGGCCCGCCGCGATCCTGATCGAGCTCGAGGCAACTGACGATGGGATCACGGTGCGGTTCTTCTCCACGAAGCTCGGCCGGCGCGTGGCGACGACGACCGGAGAGCCCTATGCCCCGACGACACCGAAGACGGTGACCGTGAAAAACTCGGCGCTGCCCCGGGGGGCGCGCAAGGTCGTCCAGAAGGCGGGGGACGGCGGCTTCACGATCGACTACACGCGGCAGGTATTCCGTGACGGCAAACGCATCCGCAACGAGCGTTACACCGTGGAGTACGACGCGGAAGATGCGATCGTCGAGGT
>JANOUB010000432.1:0-7383 GCA_031416615.1 Thermoleophilia bacterium | reverse complement strand
CGCAACCGGGGATGAAGCTGTCCGTAGCCGACGTCGAGAGCGATCACGCGGGCAGCACCGCTCTGGAGCAGGCAGTCCGTGAAGCCGCCGGTCGAAGCCCCGATGTCGAGGCAGTCCTTGCCTGCCGGGTCGACGAGCAGTAACTCGAGCGCGTGGGCGAGTTTCTCGCCGCCGCGCGAGACGAACCGCGGCGGACGTTCGACCTCGAGTGAGACCGACTCGTGGAGCTGGATGCCCGGTTTGTCGTATCCCGGCACGAGGCCGGCGATCACGAGCGCCTGCGCCTGGCTGCGCGTCTCCGCGAGGCCGCGCTCCACGAGCAGGACGTCGAGCCGCTTCTTCATCCTGCTGGCAGGCTATCCGGGAAGCGGCCTAGGCGATGCGAACCGCCAGGCCGTCGACAATCCTGCGCAGGACCGACGTGTCCGCCGGGATCGCGGCGAGTGCACGACACGCGCGTTCGGCCACCTCCCCGGCAAGATCGCGCGCCTCGTCGACGCCGAGCCTCGTCGCGTACCCGTCGCCGTCAAGGACGTCGTCGACGATCTGGAAGAGCAACCCGAGCTCCTCGCCGAAGGCCCGCCAGGGTGCCTGCTCCGGCTCGGACACCTCGGCCACCCAGAGTGCGAGCCCGACCGACGCCGCGAACAGACGCCCCGTTTTGAGCCGGTGGAGCGCCTCGAGATCGGCGTCGGCGCCCGTGATGTCGAGGTACTGGCCGCCGATCATCCCGAGCGTCGCGTCGGCAAGCTCACGGGCCGGAGCGGGGGTCGGATAGGTGAGCGCGAGCCGGAACGCCTCGACGAGGAGGCCGTCGCCCGCCAGCAGCGCGATGCCTTCGCCGAACGCGATGTGCGCGCTGGCCCGGCCCCGCCGTTCGTCGTCGTCGTCGAGCGCAGGCAGATCGTCGTGAACGAGCGAGAACGCATGGACGAGCTCGAGCGCGGCAGCAGCCGGTAGCGCAGCCTCCGGCTCGATCCCAGCGGCCTCGGCCGTGGCAAGGCAGATGACGGCTCGGATTCGCTTGCCGCCCTCGAGGGCGTAGCGCATCGACTCCTGCTGCGCACCGAGCTCGGGCGCCAGCGCGATGTCCGCGAGATACGCCTCCGTCAGCCGAAGGAGCGCTTCAGGCGCCCGCATCCGCGCTCGCGCGTGCCCGCTGAACCTCGGCCTCGATCTGTTTCGCAAGCTCCGCGATCTCGGCGAGATCGTCGACCGCAGCATCCACGTCGCCCGCCTCGGCAAGCCGTTCGAGGCCGTCGAGCTTCGAACGCAGCCGCTCGGCCAACTCCTGGGCGCGGCCGAGGCTCTCGTTGGCGCTCACGCTGCCGCCTCGCGTTGCACACGTCCGAGAATGCCGTTGACGAGGCGCGCCGCATCCTCGGTGGCGTACCGCTTCGCGAGCACCACTGCTTCATTGATCGCCACTTCGGCAGGCACGGTTCCCTCCTCGAGCTCGTAGACCCCGATGCGCAGAATGTTGCGCTCGAGCGTACCGAGCCGGTCGGCGGCCCAGGCGTCCGATGCGGCTGTGATCCTCTCGTCGAGGGCAGGGGCCCGATCGGCGATCACCTCGGCGAGCCCGAGTGCAAAATCGTCCGGTGTTCCGTCGTACAACGACGCGAGTGGCTGGCCGGTCAGATCCCACTGGTAGAGGAGAAAGAGGGCAGTGCGACGCGACTGACGCCGGCCTATCTTTGCGACGGTCACGCGAACTCCTCAGACATCGACGGGAGGCGACCTTCCATCTCGGCAAGGTAGCTGGTCGAGTAGTCGCCTCCCCTGAACTCGCGCGAACGCAGAATGTCGATCGCCACGTCACGAGTCGTCGGGATCCCCTCCACCTCGAGCTCCTCGAGAGCTCTGATCGCACGTGCGATGGCTGCGTCGCGGTTGTCGTCATGCACGATCACCTTCGCGATCATCGAGTCGTAGAACGGGGGGATCGCCGCGCCCTCGATGACCGCTGTGTCGACCCTGACGCCGGGGCCGAGTGGCGGCCGGAACCGTGTGATGATCCCCGGTGTGGGCGCGAAATCCCGCCGCGGATCCTCCGCGTTGATTCTCACCTCGATCGCGTGCCCTGATCGAGGTGCGCGGCCGGTCATCGGGAGCCGCTCTCCGGCCGCGATCCGTAGCTGCTCACGCACGATGTCGATCCTGGTCGTCATCTCGGTCACGGGATGCTCGACCTGGAGGCGGCAGTTCACCTCGATGAATGAAGGTGTGCCGTCAGGCCCGAGCAGGAACTCGAACGTCCCTGCGTTGACATAGCCGAGCTGACGACAGGCGCGTTCGACCGAAGCCTCCATCGCCTCGCGCGTCTCCGGGGTCAGCGCCTGCGAAGGCGACTCCTCGATCAGCTTCTGGTGGCGCCGCTGGATCGAACACTCGCGCTCACCGAGCGTGAGGACACCGCCCTGACCGTCGCAGAGCACCTGGATCTCGACGTGGCGGGCCGGAACGAGTGCCTGCTCGAGATAGAGCGAGCCGTCGCCGAACGCGGCCATGGCTTCGGCGCTCGCGGCCCCATAGGCCGCCTCGAGCTCGTCGGGGACTGTGACAAGCCGCATACCCTTGCCGCCGCCGCCCGCTGTTGCCTTGAGCAGCACGGGAAAGCCGATCTCGGCAGCGGCCACGCGAATCTCGGCGAGACTCACGACTCCTTCCGAGCCGGGAACGAGCGGTACTCCGGCGGCGCGCATCTCGGCCTTCGCGCGAGCCTTGTCGCCAGTCTTCTCAATCACGTCGACCGGAGGCCCGACGAAGACGAGATTGCTTTCCGCGCAGGCACGAACGAACGCGGGATTCTCGGACAGGAAGCCGAAGCCCGGATGCACGGCCTCACACGCTGTGATCTCCGCGGCCGCGATCACATTCGGGATTCGCAGATAGCTCTCTGCTGCCGCGGGCGGGCCGATACACACCGCCGTATCTGCCATTCGTACGTGGAGCGAATCGCGGTCGGCGGTGGAGTACACGGCAACCGCCTCGATGTCGAGTTCGTGGAGCGCCCGGATCACGCGCACCGCGACCTCACCCCGGTTCGCGACGAGGACGCGAGAGAACATCGCTAGCCTCTAAACGATCGGCTGAACGTCGACCGGCTCGAACTCGAAGAGCAACTGGCCGAATTCGACAGGCTGGCCGCTCTCGACGTGGATCACCGTCACGCGCCCCTCCTGCTCGGCCTTCAGTTCGTTGAAGAGCTTCATCGCCTCCAGCACGCAGATCGTCTGGCCGACGGTGACGACGTCACCGACCTCGACGAACGCGGGGCTTCCGGGCGACGACGATCGGTAGAAGACTCCGACCATCGGCGACTCGACGCGCACTCCTGGCCCTGCGGCCAGCTGTGGCAGTTCGGCCTCTGCCCCTTCGGGAATCGCAGCCAGAGGTGCGGCGGCGACACCAACCTCGTCGGCTCGTCTGACCGAGACCCGCATGCCGTCATCTTCGATCTCTATCTCACCCACCCCGGACTCCTGCACGATCCTGACGAGCTCGCGGATCCGCTCGGCCCGGGTGGTGTCGACATCACCCAGCAAGAGTGAGGCCTCGCGCGAATGGCGCTGCCGGATCGTTTGCAGCAGCGTTTCGGCTTCCTCGCCGAACATCGCAAGCAGAACGAGATCCTCCTCACTCGCTGCAAGGCCCTCGGCGGCCTCGCGCACGTCCTCTGCGCTCGGTGGGTCATGGTCGAGCCCACCCCCACTGCCGGTCACAAGCGCGACGGCGCGCGAGACCGACTCCTCGATCGGCGCCGGTGTCGTGCCGTACGTGCCATCCACCAGCATGCGGAACTCATCCAGCACCGTTCCGTAGCGGCGGGCGGAGAGAATGTTGAGCAGCGCTTGCGAAGCAAGGATCTGCCCGATCGGCGCGGCGAGTGGCGGCCACCCCGACTCGGCCCGGATACGACCGACCTCGGTCAGTGTGTCGAGCAAACGATCGCCGGCGGAGTGTGCGCGGAGATGGACGTCGAGCGCCGCGACGAGCCCAGCCGGCAGGTCGTACTCGGCAGCCCGAACGGCGATCCTCGGTGCGACGGGGGCGACGGGCTCGTCCCCGATGTGCTCGTCGATCAGGTCAGCCGACTCCCACAGGGGCGCCGTATCGACACCCGTGTCGCGACCGAGCCCGTGGAGCGCCTCGACGAGCGACTCGCCAGAGATTCGGTGGAGGGTCAGCGCGAGCGGGTAGACCGCGGTGGCGATCAGATCGGCCCCGACGCGGGTTGCGACAACGGCGTTGAGAAGGCCCGTGCCCGCTGCCCCCTGGACGAACAGCCCGACGGGAAGACCTGTCTCCTTGCCGATGCGCTCTACGAGCTCCTCGGTGAGGTGGGGTAGCAGCGCGTCGGTCGGGTCGTTGATGATCACACGGGTGGCGCCGAGAGCGGGGATCTGCTTCGCCCGCTCCACGAGCGCGTCTATCTCGCCGGCGCGGCCGGCGCTGTAGACGAGTCCCACGTGGAACTCCTTGCCCGCTGCCACGATCGCCTCGCCGGCCTCCTGGAGATTCGAGACGTCGTTCAGGGGATCGTGGAGCCTGAAGACGTCGATTCCGTTGTCTGCGGCACACGCGACGAACCGGCGCACGATGTCTTCGGACACCGGCCGGGACCCCACCAGGAAGCGTCCCCGCAGCGCCAGGCCGAGAGGGGTCGTGGTACGTGCGTCGATCGCGCGGATGCGCTCCCACGGGCTCTCGACGGCCCGGCGGACGGCCGAGTCGAACACGCCCCCGCCCGAGACTTCGAGGTACGCGAAGCCGGCCCGGTCGAGGATCTCGGCGATGCGCAGCACCTCGCCCGTCGGCAGTTTGCCCGCCAGCGGATCCTGCGAGAGCAGGCGAATCGTGGTGTCGACGAGTTTAGGCATCTCGGGGTGGGACATTACCGTGGCGTTCGACGCCAGGCTTCAGCTCCGACGCCAGGCTTCAGCTCCGACGCCAGGCTTCAGCTCCGACGCCAGGCTTCAGCCTGGCGTCGCACGTCTAAGGCGAGCGTCGGCTGCATTTCGCTTGACGCCAGGCTGAAGCCTGGCGTCCCCGGCCTGGCGCCGGGTGCCTGGCGTCCCGCTCAGGCGCGCGAGATGTAGCGGGCTTCGCTCGGGTCGACCTTGATGCGATCACCCACGTTGACGAACAGCGGTACCTGAACGACGGCTCCTGTCTCGAGCGTGGCCGGTTTCGTCACGTTCGAGACGGTGTCGCCCTTGACGCCCGACTCGGTCTCGGAGACGGCCAGCTCGACGGATGCAGGCATCTGGATGCCAGAAGGCTTGCCGTTGACGGCGAGGATCTGCACGATCGACGACGGCAGGATGTAGGAGAGTTCCTCCTCGACGTCGCCGCGCGGAAGGCCGAACTGCTCGAAGGTCTGCTCGTCCATGAAGTGCGCCTCGTTCCCGTCGTCGTAGAGGAACTGGACGTTCTTCACTTCGGTGTGCACCCGGGCGAACTTCTCGCCGGCGCGGAACGTGTCGTCGATCACGGCGCCCGACTCGAGATTCTTCAACTTCGTGCGCACGAACGCGCCGCCCTTGCCCGGCTTCACGTGCTGGAAATCGATGATCCGCCACATTCCGCCGCGGTGCTCGATGTGCATGCCCGTTTTGAACTGGTTGGTGCTGACGATGTCTGCCATCCGGCAGCGCACGATACCGCTACTTCCCCCGGAGCAGCGTGGTTGGTGGGTCCCAGCGTGCCGGCGGGGGAAGTAGCTTGAAGGGGAGGCTTCGCCTTTGTGCTTCTTTGGATAATGGAAAGTGCCTGCACTTTCCATATTCCCGTCATTCGCACACAGCCAAAGGCGCAGCCTAAAATCAAGCTCCTTCCCCCCACCCAGCCGCTCCGTCGGCGCCTCGAGTGTTCTTCCGGGAAAGGAGCCTAGAGCAGCGTCAGAAGATCCTTCGTGAACGAGGTCAGGATCTCGCAGCCGTCTTCGGTGACGACGACGAGATCCTCGATTCGGCAGCCGCCGACGCCCGGCAGGTAAAGACCCGGCTCGACAGTGACGACGTTCCCGGCAGCGAGTACGTCGGCCGACTCGGGACGGAGTGTCGGCGCCTCGTGAACCTCGAGCCCGACGCCGTGGCCGAGCCCGTGGCCATAGGACTCGGCGAGGCCCGCCTCGGCGATCGCAGTCCGTGAGGCTGCGTCGATGTCGCGGCCGCTTGCGCCGGCTCGCACAGCGGCAAGTCCATCCAGCTGCGCCTGTGCGACGAGACCGTAGATCTCGGTGAGCTCCGCCGAGAGGGGGCCGGTTGCGAACGTCCGCGTGCAGTCGGAGCAGTACCCATCGACGACGCAGCCCATGTCGACGGTGACGAGCGTCCTCTCCTCGATGATGCTGTTGCCCGGGTGGGAGTGCGGTCGGGCGCCGTTCAGTCCGGCAGCGACGATGCTGCCAAATGAGAGTGCGTTCGCGCCGTGCTCGCGCAAGGCTTGCTCGATCCACCAGGCCACCTCGGCCTCCGTGCGTCCCGCCAGTCGCTCGTTCGCGAGCGCAGCGTAGACGGCGTCGGAGATCACGGCGGCCCGCCGGATAGCGTCCAGCTCGCCCTCGTCCTTGACCACGCGCAAAGCCTCGACGACGCCGCGTGTCGCCACAAGCCCGGCTCCACCCGCTGCGATCGTCTCCCACTGGGCAAACGAGATCCGCGAGGCCTCGAAACCCACTGTCCCGCCCGCGAGCAGTGCGGCAAGCGCGCTTGCGACGTCGCGGCGGGTCTGGACGAGCTCGACGTCCTCGACCGCGCGGGCAGCCTCCAGATAGCGAAAATCGGTGTACAGCGTCGCGGCCCCGCCCGGCTCGACGAGCAATGCGCAGTTCGTGCTCTCGAAGCCCGTTAGATAGCGGACGTTGACGCCGTCGGTGACGAGCAGAGGCTCGCCGAGCTCGGCTCCGAGGAGTTCGAGGCGACTCACGAACGTTGCTCGGCCAGCAGGATGAGCGCTTCGCGATATCCGTCGAAGCCCTTGCCGACGACCCGCATGCCGCCGAGCCCCGCGAGCACCGAGTGGCGACGCCATTCCTCGCGTGCGTCGACGTCGGACAGGTGCACCTCGACGAACGGAACCGTGAACGGCTCGAGCGCGTCGTGGATCGCCCAGGAATAGTGTGTCCACGCGCCGGGGTTGACGATCAGGCCGTCGGCGGTGCCAAGCGCCTGGTGGAGGAAACCGATGTACTCCCCCTCGTGATTTGTCTGGCGGCACCGCACCTGGAGATCGAGGCCGCGCGCCCACGCGTAGATCTGCGTCTCCAGGTCCTGGATCGACTGGTCGCCGTAGATCGCCTGGTCACGGCGTCCGAGCAGGCTGAGGTTGACACCGTTGAGGACGTCGATGCGCACAGCGCGACTCTAGCCACTTCCC
>JANOUB010000431.1:0-2384 GCA_031416615.1 Thermoleophilia bacterium | reverse complement strand
GGCACGGGCAAGACGGCAACGATGGCATGGCTGATCGAGAAGCTGCAGCGGCCGGCGCTCGTGATCGCCCACAACAAGACGCTCGCGGCGCAGCTCTGCAACGAGTTTCGCGAGTTCTTCCCCGCGAACGCCGTCGAGTACTTCGTCTCCTACTACGACTACTACCAGCCCGAGGCGTACGTGCCACAGGCCGACCTCTACATCGAGAAGGACTCGTCCCGCAACGACGACATCGACCGGCTGCGACACGCCGCCACGGCCTCGCTCCTCTCGCGCCGCGACACGGTGATCGTCGCGTCCGTCTCGTGCATCTACGGCCTCGGCTCGCCGGAGGAGTACGAGAAGCGGCTGCTGAATTTGAGCGTGGGGGAGGAGCACGATCGCGACGAGCTGCTGCGGAAGCTGATCGACACCCAGTACGTCCGCAACGACACGCTGCTCGGCCGAGGTCGCTTTCGTGTCAAGGGCGACGTGATCGAGGTGCAGCCCGCGTCGGCCGAGACCGCGTACCGGATCTCGCTCTATGGGGACGAAGTCGAGCAGATCACGCATTTCGATCCGCTCACCGGCGAGGTCTACGCGAAGCTCGACACCCTGACGATCTTCCCGGCGACGCAGTACGTGACCTCGAAGCCGACGATCGAGGCCGCGATGGGTGGGCTCCGTGGCGAGCTCGACGCGCAGGTCCGTCAGTTCGAGGCCGAGGGCAAGCTCCTCGAAGCGCACCGGATCCGCCAGCGGACCGAGTACGACATGGAGATGATGAAGGAGCTCGGCTTCTGCAACGGGATCGAGAACTACTCGCGCGTCCTCGAGGGAAGGCCGCCGGGCTCGCCGCCGCACACGCTGCTCGACTACTTCCCGTCCGACTTCCTCTGCTTCATCGACGAGTCGCACCAGTCGGTGCCGCAGATCGGCGGCATGTACGAGGGCGACCGCTCACGGAAGCAGACGCTCGTCGACTTCGGCTTCCGCCTCCCGTCGGCGCTCGACAACCGGCCGCTGCGCTTCGACGAGTTCCTGCAGCGCGTCGGGCAGACCATCTTCGTCTCCGCGACACCCGGCGCGTACGAGTTGCGCAACGCGGCCGTGGTCAGCGAGCAGCTGATCCGACCTACCGGGATCGTCGATCCCGAGGTCGAGCTGCGGGCCACGAAGAACCAGATCGACGATCTCCTGGGCGAGATCCGGCGTCGTGCCGACGTGGGCGAGCGGGTGCTCGTGACGACGCTGACCAAGAAGATGTCGGAGGATCTGACGGACTACCTGCTCGAAGCAGGCGTGAAAGCGCGGTACCTCCACTCGGAGATCGACACGCTGGAGCGGATCCAGATCATCCGGGAGCTCCGGCTCGGAGAGTACGACGTGCTCGTCGGCGTGAACCTGTTGCGGGAGGGCCTCGACCTGCCGGAGGTGTCGCTCGTGGCCGTGCTCGACGCCGACAAGGAGGGGTTCCTGCGTGGCAAGACGGCGCTCGTGCAGACGATCGGCCGCGCCGCCCGGAACGTCAACGGCCGGGTGCTGCTCTATGGCGACAAGGTGACCGAGGCGATCCAGTTCGCGGTCGACGAGACGGACCGCCGCCGTGCGACGCAGCTTGCCTACAACGAGGAGCACGGGATCACACCCGAGAACATCGTCAAAGGCGTCTCCGACATCGCTGAGTTCCTCTCGCTCGACTCGCCGACCGTGCCGGGCCGCCGCCGACGCGGGAAGGCGAAGGTCGAAGGCCTCGATCAGGCGGAGCTGGAGAAGCTCGCGATCACGCTCGAGGAGGAGATGTTCGCTGCGGCCGAGGAGCTGCGGTTCGAGTACGCGGCGAAGCTGCGCGACGAGATCAAGCAGCTGCGGCGTGAGCTATCGGCTCTGGCAGGGGCATAAACCTGGATCCACCGTTTTGTGCGGGCGAGGCGCTCGTCCTTCGGCACGGAGATGCAACGCCCGCGCAAAACGGTGGATCCAGGCCAAAGTCCTGGACAGGCCGAAGCGCTACCAGGGAGCCTGGATGTCCTTGAACATGGGGAAGTGCCGAGTATTCAGGGTGGCGAGCTCCGCGTCGTTCAGTTCGGCCGTGGCCCCGATTGCATAGTCGACGAGGTCGATCCCAGGGTGCGAACGGCGGCAGCGCCGGAGATGCTCTCCTGCTCTTCGCGCGACATCACTATACAAGCCCGCGTTGGCGTTCCCTGGAAGCGGGCACAGGAGCAGGCTTGACGGGCGGAGAGCGATGAGACATACTTTCTGTATGTCGAAGATGATTACCGTTCGTATGCCAGACGACCGCGTCGGGCGAATAGACGCTCTTGTGGGTGCGGAGCCATACCCGAGCCGCGCCAGCTTCATCATCGCTGCGATCGATCGTCTCGTCACCGAACTCGAGGAAC
>JANOUB010000430.1:0-2307 GCA_031416615.1 Thermoleophilia bacterium | reverse complement strand
GCGTCCGCGAGCGCGGGCCATGCGATCTTGGCCCACACGTCGAAATCACGGGTCGTCAGTGCGGCGCACGCGATTCCGATCGTCGGGTCGACCCAGAGAAACGTGCCGCTGCCCCCGAAGTGCCCGAACGTCGCCGGCGAGGTGAGCGAGCCTGTCCAGTGGCTCTCCTTCGTCGCCTTCAGCTCGACGCCGAGACCCCAGTCCAGCGGGCTGAAGCGACCGAAGTCGGGCAGCACACCGTCGAGTCCCGGGAACTGGACGGCAACCATCTCGGCGTGGGTCTCGGGCGCGACGAGGGTGGGCTCGAGCAACTCGCGCCCGAGCGCGAGGATGTCCTCGAGGCAGGCGTGCATGCCGGCACCCGGATGCCCCTCCGGGTCGAGGCCGATGTCCAGCGGGACGCAGACGGCTGCACGGACGTAGTCGGCGAACGGCATCTCGGCTCGCAAGGAAACGTGCGCCCCCAGCACAGCGAACCCTTCGTTCGAGTAGATGCGGCGGCGGCCCGGAGGAGCGATCGGAACAGCTCCGTCGAAAGGGAGACCGGACGCGTGGGCGAGCAGGTGCCGGACGGTCGAGCCGGGTGGTCCGGCCGGCTCGTCAAGGTCGACGACCCCCTCCTCGGCGGCGACGAGCGTGGCGAGGGCGCTGACCGGCTTGGAGACCGAGGCGAGCCGTACGGCATGCCGCGTGTCGCCGCGCGTCGCGATCGTGGCGTCGGCGCGGGTCACCCCCGCCGCGGCGAACGGGACATCCCAGGTGTCGATCTGGCGCAGAGCGTCGCACGCCAACCCCGAATCACGCATCTGGATGGATACTACCTCGGCGATGGAACGCCGCCTGATCTCGGGACACTCCCCGTTCGAGCCGGTTGCCGGGTTCTCGCGCGCGGTCGTCGTTGGCTCGACGGTGCATGTCGCCGGCACTGCACCGATCCCAGCCGACGGCTCGGCCACGCCCGAGAGCGCCTATGAGCAGGCGCGGCTCTGCCTCTCGATCATCGCCGAGGCGCTCGACCGGGCAGGCTCGTCCGTCGGTGACGTCGTCCGTACGCGGATGTTCATCACCGATGCCGCGCATTGGGGCGATGTCTCGCGCGCGCACGGCGAGGTTTTCAGTGAGATCAGGCCGGCGGCGACCTGCGTCGTGACGGCGCTACTCGACCCGTCGTGGAAGGTCGAGATCGAGGCCGAGGCGGTGGTGAGGTGAGCACACAGCCGCATAACCCAGGAGACAGGCTAAAGCCTGTCACCGGCAGAGCGACGCGAAACCCAGGAGACAGGCTAAAGCCTGTCAGCGGCAACCGGGCGGCGGTGACAGGCTTTAGCCTGTCTCCTGGGTCGGAGCGCCCGTTGTGAGCAAGCAGGTGGTGCCGCCGGAGATCACCGGCAAGGGCTCTGCGCACACCGGGAGCGGCGCGAGCGTGCTCGACCACCGGTTCGGGCAGAGCGACCCGTATACGCTCGGTGTCGAGGAGGAGTACCAGCTCCTCGACGGCACCTCGTTCGACCTCGTCCAGCACATCGATACGGTGCTGGCTGCGATCGAGGGGCACGAGCTCGAGCCGCAGATCAATTCGGAGCTGATGCAGTCGGTGCTCGAGATCGCGACACCGGTGTGCCACACGCCGGCCGACGTGCTGCGCGAGCTGACGAAGCTGCGGGGCTACGTGTGCGGTGTCGCGCGCGCGAAGGGGATGCGCGTCGGATCGGCGGGCACGCATCCTTTCAGCCTGTTCGAGCGCCAGCGCATCACGGCGAAGGACCGCTACCGCCAGCTCGTCGACCAGCTCCAGTACATCGCGCGGCGCGAGCTCATCTTCGGGATGCACATTCATGTCGCGATCGACGATCCCGACAAGGCGATCAAGGTCATGAACGGCTTGTTGCTTCAGCTCGCGCCGCTGCTCGCGCTCTCGGCGAGCTCCCCGTTCTGGCGTGGCGAGCCAACGGGGCTGATGTCGAGCCGCCAGATGGTGTTCTCCTCGTTCCCGCGCTCGGGCCCGCCACCACGCTTCCGCGACTACGCGGACTACGCGGAGGTCGTGGGACAGCTCGAACGCACCGGCTGTATCGCCGACTACACACACATCTGGTGGGACATCCGGCCGCACCCGCGACTCGGTACGATCGAGATCCGAATCTGCGACGCCGTTACGCGCGTCGAGGACGCAGTCGCGATCACGGCGTACTGCCAGGCGCTCGTCAAGCAGCTCTCCGAGCGCCACGATGCGGGCGAGGAGATCCCGAGCTACCACCGTATCCTGACGACCGAGAACAAGTGGCTTGCCGCGCGCTACGGGCTCGA
>JANOUB010000429.1:0-2402 GCA_031416615.1 Thermoleophilia bacterium | reverse complement strand
AGCAACTCGAGAGCAAGCGAATTCTCGACGAGCCGCTGGATTGCCCGCTTCAGCGGACGGGCGCCGAACGCCGGATCCCAGCCTGCCTCGGCGATCAGCTCCACGGCCTCGTCCGACAGCTCGAGCATGATCTTCCGCTCGGCGAGCCGCCCGCGCAGGCGCTCGAGTTGCAGTTCGACGATCACGCCGATCTGGTCGCGCGTCAGCGGCTCGAAGACGACGATCTCGTCCACACGGTTGACGAACTCGGGCCGGAAGTGGTCGAGCAGCTGTGCCTGCGAGCGAATGTTCGAGGTCATGATCACGACGGTGTTGCGGAAGTCGACCGTGCGCCCCTGGCCGTCTGTCAGCCGACCGTCGTCGAGCAACTGCAGCAGGACGTTGAGGACATCGCTGTGCGCCTTCTCGATCTCGTCGAGCAGGATGACGCAGTAGGGTCGACGCCGAACGGCCTCGGTGAGCTGCCCTCCTTCGTCGTAGCCGACGTAGCCGGGCGGAGCTCCGACGAGGCGCGACACGGTGTGCTTCTCCATGTACTCCGACATGTCGAGCCGGACGATCGCCCGCTCGTCGTCGAACATGAACTCCGCGAGTGCCTTCGCGAGCTCGGTCTTCCCCACTCCGGTCGGACCGAGGAAGACGAACGAGCCGATCGGGCGGTTCGGATCCTGCAACCCGGCGCGGGCGCGCCGAAGCGCGTTCGAGACCGCCTCGATGGCGGCCTCCTGGCCCACCACACGCTGGTGCAATCGCGCTTCCATCTCTACGAGCTTGTTCACTTCGCCCTCGAGGAGCCGATCGACGGGGATCTTCGTCCACGCTGCCACGACAGCAGCAATGTCGTCCTCGTCGACCTCTTCCTTCACCATCGGCTCGACGGCCGTGACGGCCTCTCCGCGCTCGGCGAGCTCCTGCTCGAGCGCCGGCAGAAGGCCGTACCGGATCTCCGCCACCCGCTGCAGATCGCCGTGACGCTCTGCGCGCTCGGCCTCCATTCGCAGCTCGTCGATCTGCCTCGTGATCTCCTTGACCCGGTCGAGGACATCCTTTTCTCCGGCCCACCGCGCCGCGAGCTCATCCCGCCGCGCCTTCGCCTCGGCGAGCTCCCGCTCGACGGGCTCGCGGACTGCGGAGCCCTCCTTCGCCATCGCGGCCAGCTCGATCTCGAGCTGGATGACCCTGCGCTCGGCTTCGTCGAGCTCGACCGGCGAGCTGTCGATCTCCATCCGCAGCCGCGACGCCGCCTCATCGACGAGGTCGATCGCCTTGTCTGGCAGGAAGCGACCGGTGATGTAACGCTCCGACATCACCGCAGCCGCTGTGAGCGCGGCGTCGCGGATACGAACACCGTGGTGCGCCTCGTAGCGCTCCTTCAATCCGCGCAGGATCGCGATCGTTTCTGCCACCGAGGGCTCGCCGACGAGGACTGGTTGGAACCGCCGCTCGAGTGCCGGATCCTTCTCGATGTGCTTGCGGTATTCGTCGAGCGTCGTCGCACCGACCGCGCGCAACTCGCCGCGAGCGAGCATCGGCTTCAGCAGGTTGCCGGCAGAGACGGCCCCCTCGGCCGCGCCGGCGCCGACGATCGTGTGCAGCTCGTCGATAAAGAGGACGATCTCGCCCTCCGCCGCCGTGATCTCGGCGAGAACGGCCTTCAGTCGCTCCTCGAACTCACCACGGTACTTCGCACCTGCGATCAGGGCCCCGACGTCGAGAGCCCAGACGCGCTTTCCCTTCAACCCCTCCGGCACGTCGCCCGCGACGATGCGCTGAGCGAGCCCCTCGGCGATCGCGGTCTTGCCGACGCCGGGTTCTCCGATCAGCACCGGGTTGTTCTTCGTACGGCGCGATAGCACCTGGATCGTGCGGCGGATCTCCTCGTCACGCCCGATCACCGGGTCGAGCTTTCCCGCCTCGGCGGCTTGCGTCAGGTCGCGACCGAACTTGGTCAGCGCCTCGTAGGTGCCTTCTGGATCCTGCGTCGTCACCCGTTGCCCTCCCCGCACCTCCTTCAGAGCTCCGAGGAGCTCCTCGCGCGGAACGAGCTCCAACCCGAGGACGAGGTGCTCGACCGAGACGAAGTCGTCGTCGAGCTTCCGCGCCTCGTCGAAGGCGTCGTCGAGCACCTTCCGGAATGTGGCGCCTGCCTGCGGTGCTGTGTTCGAACCGGAGACGGCCGGCAGCGCCCGCAGCCGCGCCTCGGCCTCAGCGAGGATCGAGCTCGGGTCGGCGCCCGCACGCTGGAGCAGCGTGCGTGGCAGCTCCTGCTCGAGCAGCGCCACCGTCAGGTGATCGCGGGTCAGCTCTGGGTTGCCGACGCGGCGCGCCAGCTCCTGGGCGCCGGCGACTGCCTCGCCGGACTTGATCGTCAGCTTGTTGAAATCCATCGTCTGCTCCCTCGG
>JANOUB010000428.1:0-2032 GCA_031416615.1 Thermoleophilia bacterium | reverse complement strand
TCGAGTCCGACGATCCGGTCGGCTTCCTCGCCACGGGCCGTCAGCAGGATCACGGGAAGCTCGGAGCGCGCACGTATCCAGCGGCAGAGCTCGAGGCCGTCGGTCCCCGGCAGCATCACGTCGAGCACGACGAGATCGGGCGACTGCTGTTTGAGCATCTCTCTCGCCCGGTCGCCGTGGTCTGCTTCGAGCGTCGTGTGCCCCTCGCGCTGGAGGTAGCGCACGACGACCTCTCGCACGATCGGCTCGTCGTCGACGACAAGAACGGTGGCCATGTCGCTCATTGTGGCGATTTGTGCATTACGGGGAGGTGAATTCGAGTGACCGGCCGGGAGGGCGCTTCACCCTCCCTCCCGGCCGACCGTTCCCTTTCAGCCAACTGCGACTGTCGGACAGTTCGAGACGAAGCCGGCGGCCTTGAGCCCGCCCAGGCTCGTGTTGGCCGGCCCCGCACCACCGCTGCCGAGGGCGCCTGCCCGTACGAGGCTCACGATCTGGGCTGCCGAGGTGACGCGCTTCCGCTGCCCCGAGTCGATCGCAGCCTGCGACCACACGGCAGGATGGACATCCCAGATCGGGCTGTAGGCAGCGCCGGGGAAGGATTGCTGGATGTTCAGCGGGCTACCCTCCCCGAGCACGGCCGACTGGAGGCCCTGCCGCTGCGGGTCATCGACGCCGCGGATGCCGTTGACGATCGGCACGATCGCCGAGCGGGACGACGATCGGGCGTTGGACCCGAGCCCCGGGGCGGCATTGAGGTTCGGGGCGAGGTTGCTACCCTCGAGTGCCGCCACGACGTCGACCGAGGCGTCGGTGCGGAGGTAATGCACGGGCTTGCCGGCCGTGAACCCGGTCAGCACCTTGAGCGTCACGCGACGCTTGGCCGGGTCGAGCTTGACCACGTTGTCACCCTTGCCGGTTCCGTTCGCGATATGTGACGCGTTGAGGACGATGCCGTCGCCGATGGTGACGAGCGGGCTGTACTTCGCGTCGCCGACCGAGCCGGGCGCCACCCTCTTGGGCGGGAATCCTTCGTCGCCGGGGACGACGAGCGACTTCGGCTCGAAGTTGACGGTGCCGGCGAAGATGAGCTCTGTGCCGGAGAGTCGTGCGCGCTGCACGGCTTTGGTTCCGAGAGCGTTCTTCAGCCGGGGCGCCCAGTTGATCCCTCGGCGCGAGGCGTCGGCCTTGTTCGACGACTCGGTCACGATGTACCAGACCGTGCCACCCGTGGCGGAGCGGCCCCGGAAGGCCGGCAGCACGACGGTGCCTGCCGTCGTGTCCAGTTGCGCGCCGCGCAGGAGCAGAGCCGGTGCGGCGGACGTTGTTGCCGGTGCCGCCACGGCGGTGAACGCCGCCACGAGCGAGAGAGTTGCCGCCAGCGAGCCGAGTGCGAGTAGCGAGGCGAATGAGGGTCGAACGGTGCGGATCATGGGTCTCCTCGGTTGTCGGAAGTGAGAACCGAGTTCTACGGCCGAGACCTTGCGAGGTGGTTACGCGCAGCTGAAAGTTCCTTGCCAGGAGGTTATCGCCTGCTTACGGGAGGCTCACCCTGCCGTCCGCGAGGACGACGACGAGGCCGTCCTTCGCGAGAGCGTCCACCGCCTCCCGGTCGAGATCTTCGCGAGCGGCCACGGTCGCGGCAACGAGCCGCAGGGTGGCGGCCCGCCTCTGGCGGAACGACCCCTCGAACCGGCTCTGCTTCCGAGCCGGCTCGTCACGGGTGCCGCGCGATGGGCAGCCGCCCGCGAGCGGGCATGCGTTGCAGCGCGGCACGCGGGCAAGGCACACCGTGGCACCGAGGTCCATCAGCGCCTGCGCGGCCGCGCCCGTGAAGCGATGGTCAGTGCGGCGTTCGACACGGTCTACATTGACGTCGTGGGGGAGCACATCCTCGCCGAAGGAGAAGTTGCGCACTGCGGCTGCCGTGTACGGGCCGACCCCCGGCAGCACCGTCAGATCGTCGGGCCAGCCGTCGCGCGCGATCGCCTTGGCCGCGCGGTGCATGGCGAGCGCACGCCGGTTGTAGCCG
>JANOUB010000427.1:0-5406 GCA_031416615.1 Thermoleophilia bacterium | reverse complement strand
CGCGCTCTCGCGACGGCGTGCGCGACCTCGTCGATCTCGCCGTCGGCAAGCGCCCGCACGTCGAGCAGCAGTCGCCCGTCGCGAACAATCCCGACGACGGGCGGCTCGCCGGCCCGGAGCGAGTCGAACAACGCCTCCTCGATAGCGCACGCGAAGCTCGGCAGCTCCGCGAGCGGGAGTGCCCCGCCGCCGGCCCGGGCGACCGTCTCCTCGACCTCGCCGCCGACCAGGCCTGCCAGCCGCTCAGCTCGCTCCCGCACAGCGGCAACAGGCTCGGCGAGCATTCTCAGCACCGGGATCTCGCGGCGCGCACGCTCGGGATCGAGAGCGAGAGCAAGCGTTCCCTCGAGCGCCGCGAGCGTGAGCTTGTCCGCGCGCAGCGCGCGCTGGAGTGGATGCCGCCGTAGCCGCTCGATCAGGTCGGCGCGGCCGGCGAGGATCCCTGCCTGCGGCCCCCCCAGCAGCTTGTCGCCCGAGAAGCACACGAGGTCGGCTCCCGCGGCGAGGCTCGCTGCGGCCGTCGACTCGTCGCCGATCGCCGACAGAGCACCGGAGCCGAGATCGTCGACGAGCGGCAGCCCTGCTCGCTTCGCGACCTCTGCCAGGTGACCAAGCTCCGGTTGCTCCGTGAATCCGACAACGCGGAAGTTAGCCTGATGGACGCGAAGAATGAGGGCCGTCTGCGGGCCGATCGCCCGCTCGTAGTCGGCGACCCGCGTCCGATTGGTCGTGCCCACCTCGACGAGTCGAGCGCCCGAGCGCGTGAGCACGTCGGGAATCCTGAAGCCATCGCCGATCTCGATCAGCTCGCCGCGCGAGACGATCACCTCGCGGCCTTCGGCAAGCGCGGCCAGAGCGAGCAACACTGCCGCGGCGTTGTTGTTGACGACGAGCGACGCCTCGGCGCCCGTAATCCGTTGCAGCAGCCCGACAAGATGCTCCTGCCGCGAGCCACGCGCGCCTGCGTCGAGGTCGTACTCGAGGTTCGAGTAGCCGCCGCCCACTTCGACGACGCGGTCGAGCGCAGACTGCGCGAGCGGTGCGCGGCCGAGATTGGTGTGAATCAGCACCCCGGTGGCGTTCAGCACGCGCCGCAACGACGGCCGGCGGGCCGCCGCGAGCTCTGCCAGCGTCGCCTCGACGAGATCGCCTGGATCCCCGCCCGCCCGGATCTCGTCGCGCGCCCGTTCGAGCGCGGCACGAGCCGCAGCGAGAGCGAGCGGCCGCGACGCGTCGGCGAGCCGCGGATCCGCGAGCACGCGGTCGACGGAGGGGAGCGTTCGCAGGGAGGGCGCCACGCCCGAAGTGTAGGCGTGAGGCCAGCGACTTCGGGACGGGCTGCGCCCGTCAGGGACAGGCATGCGCCAGCCCCCTACGTCAGCGCCGGCAAGACTTCCGCGAGCAGTGCCGTCAGCCGGCCCTGGGCCTGCGCGCCGACTGCGAGCACGTGCTCGGCCTCGATCGGCTCGGGAAGGATGCCGGCAGCCATATTCGTCACACACGAGATGGCAAGGCACCGGATACCCATGTGGCGCGCCGCGAGCACCTCGGGCACGGTCGACATCCCGACGAGGTCGCCGCCGAGAGCGCGGATCATCCGGATCTCTGCCGGCGTCTCGAAGGCGGGGCCGAACCAGGCGGCGTAGACACCCTCCGAGAGGGACTGCCCGAGCCGCCGGGCGGCCGCGTGGGTGAGCTCACGTAGCGCGGGGTCGTAGGCCGAGCTCAGGTCAGGGAAGCGCGGCCCGAGCGTGTCATCGTTCGGCCCGACGAGCGGTGAGGTTCCCTGGAGGTTCAGGTGGTCAGAGACGAGCACGAGGTCTCCGGGAGCAAGGTCTTCGCGGACACCACCGCAGGCGTTCGTGAGGACGAGCGCACCGGCCCCGAGTCGTCCAAGCACGCGCACGCCGAAGACGACCCGGGCGGCGGAATGACCTTCATAGAGGTGGGCGCGCCCTTTCATGACGGCGAGCGGCACGCCCGCGAACGTCCCTAGTACCAGTGTGCCGGCATGACCGAGTGCCGTCGAGACCGGCCAGCCCGGGATCTCGCCATACGGGATCTCGACAGCGTCCTCGACCCGGTCTGCGAACCCGCCGAGACCCGACCCCAACACGACGGCAGCCCGCGGGACGAGGGGCGTCCGCTCGCGGATCGCGGCACGGGCGTTGTCGATCCCGCCCGTGCCGGTCACGCGGAACCTTCAGCGATGCGGGCGTCGTAGCGCGAAACCACACAGTCGACCGCTTCGGCCGGCAGGTCGGTGACGTGCACGAGGTCGAGATCGGCCGCCGCGACGAGGCCGTCCTCGAGCATGCGGGTGCGGATCCAGTCGAGCAGCGGAGCCCAGTAGGCGCTGTCGCAGAGCACCACCGGAAAGCTGCCGATCTTGCCCGTCTGGATCAATGTCAGCGACTCGAACAGCTCGTCGAGCGTGCCGAAGCCGCCGGGGAAAATCACGAATCCGTCGGCCGCCTTCACGAACATGGTCTTGCGGGCGTAGAAGTGCTTGAACGTCAACGAGAGATCGCAGTACGGATTGAGGCCCTGTTCCTGCGGGAGCTCGATGCCGAACCCGACGGACAAGCCGCCGGCCTCCTGGCAGCCACGGTTGGCCGCCTCCATCACGCCAGGTCCCCCACCCGTGACGACCGCGAACCCGGCCTGCGCAAAGAGGCCGGCCGTCTCGCGTGCGGTTCGGTAGGCGGCCGCCTGCTCGCCAACCCGCGCCGAGCCGAAGATCGACACGGCAGGCCGGTCGATCTCCTGCACCTTCTGGAAGCCCGCGAGAAACTCCGAGGCGATCAGCGACACGTCGCCGGCGAGTGTCTCGTGACGGCGGCGCAGCAGCCTGCGATCGAGCTCGCCGCCGTTCACAGGCGATCCTGCGGAATGTGGGCAGCGACCATGCCGAGAGCAAGCCCGGCTGCAACCGCGACGGAGATGACGCCGACGACACCCGCGAGCCGCCGCGCCTCGGCCGGGCTCGGTCGCCCGCCGCCGGCACGGAGAACCCGCCACGAGCGGAGGAGGTGACCGCCGTCCAGGATGCTGATCGGGACCAGGTTGACGAGATTGAGGAAGAAGCCGGAGTAGGCGAGCGCGCGTAGCAGGTCGGAGTCGACGGCGTTTCCGTAGACGAGGCACGCCAGCGCGCCGATTCCGCCCGCGACCGGCCCCGCAACCGAGACGAGCGCGTTGCGCCAGGGATCGAACGGCTGGCCGCGCAGGGCGACGTACGCGCCGAGGAAGGGAATGAACACAGGCAGCTGCGGATTCAGTCCCTGCCGGCGCGCCTCGACGTAGTGACCGAGCTCGTGGACGAGGATGAGGAGGACGAAGCCGATCGCGAAGCGCCAGCCCCAGATGAGGGCATAGCCGCCGACCGCGACGAAGATGCCGAGGAACTTCAGCGAGCCGACAATCTTGAGTAGGACCGCACCGGCGATGAAGATCGGCGCGACCAGGCGTCCCCACCCCCGGCGCGGCGGCCGGGCCGGCTGCTCCTCCGGGAGGTCTGCGCTCATTCCGCCTGCCCGGACCCGGGAGACCGGCTGAAGCCGGTCACCGGCGCCGCGGCGACAGGCTTCAGCCTGTCTCCCGGGTTACGACGCTTACTCACGAGCCCTGCCCGATCCATTCCTCGCCGCCGGCGTAGATCTCCTTCTTCCACAACGGAACCGTGCCCTTGAGCGTGTCGATCGCCTCGGCGCAGGCCGCGAGCGCGCTCGCACGGTGAGCCGAGGAGACCGCGATCACCACGCTCGTTTCTCCGATCCCGACGACCCCGACCCGATGATGAATCGCGACCGCGATCAGTGAGTGCCGCTCCTGCAGCTCCGCAGCGATCCGCTCCATCTCGGCCTCGGCCATCCCTTCGTACGCCTCGTACTCGAGCCGGACGACCTCGCGGCCGCGAGAGTGGGCGCGCGTCGTGCCAGTGAACGTCGCAATCGCGCCCGCGTCGTCCGAGGCGACCTCGCGCACGGCGTCGTCCAGCGAGAGCGGCTCCTCCGAGAGCCGAAACGCTCCCCCGGAAACCGGCGGGATCAGCGCCACTTCGTCACCCTCGACGAGGACGGTGTCGCGCGCGGCATAGCTCCTGTTGACCGCGACCAGAAGCCCCGCCGGCTCGTCACCGAGCCCGAGCGCGGGCCAGACGTCTGCAGCGGTCGAGCCGGCCGATAGCTCGATCTCGGTCGCGCGTGTTCCTGCCAGCTCACGCAGGCCGGCAAACAGTCGAACAGCGACTTTCATCGGCAGCAGCGTAGATGAGTGATTCAGCCGGGGGTTGCAGACCGCGGGGGCTGTCATGTTACATCTGTCCTATGGCGATGACGCTCCCGCGCACGAACCTGAACGAGCAGGTCTACGAAACGCTCCGGCAGCGCGTACTCCGGCGCGATCCGGGGCCCGGGGCGAAGCTGAGCCTGCACGAGCTCGCAACCGAGCTCGGCGTCTCCCGCAGCCCCGTGCACCACGCTCTCACCCGACTCGTCTCGGAGGGACTCCTCTCGGTCAAGGCGCGCCGTGGCTACTACGTCACGCCTGTGACGCCCTCGACCGTGGACGACGGGTACGACGTCCGGTTGGCGCTCGAGCTGCATGCGGCGGAGCGGACCGTCGGCGCCGTCGATCCGGCGCGCCTAGGCCGCTTCCGGGCGCTGATGGAGGAGTCGGAAGCGGCGATCTCGCAGGAGGAATGGGACACCGCGAACGCTGCCTTCCACGAGTTCCAGGTCGACCTCACGGGCAACGGGATGCTCTCGCATGTGTACCGGCAGCTGTCGGTGAACCTGATGATGCAGGTGATCCGCGGCGGCAAGCTCGAGGGAGGCGAGTACCTGGCCCGCGAGCATCGCGCGATCGTGGATGCCTTCGAGGCCCGCGATCTGGCGGAGGCTCAGCAGGCCATTCGGAAGCACATCGAGTCGGGCAAGCGGATCGCGCTCGACGCGATCGAACGGGCCGGCGGGGTGCTCTAGCCCGGGGAGACAGACCGGCTGGCCGGCCTCTTCAGGGATTCTGCGTGCGATCAAGGGATCCGCGGGCGACGCTGCGCGGCGCTGTCGCGCCGCTCCGCATAGCCCCTACGGCGGATTCGAGATCCTGCAGAAAGATACAGAGTCGACGTAGGATCGGAACATGGCCAGCACTCCCGACAGGCGGCTGCTCGACTCCGGCATCGAAGTGAAGCCGCTGTATCGGGCTGCTGATGCGCCGCTGGTGGAGCCTGAGCCGCCGGGGGTGTTTCCGTTCACGCGCGGGCCGTACCGGGACATGTATCGCGGCCGGCCGTGGACGATCCGCCAGTATGCGGGGTTTGCGTCGGCGGAAGAGTCGAACGAGCGCTACCGTTATCTGCTCGCGCGGGGGCAGACGGGTCTGTCGGTAGCGTTCGATCTG
>JANOUB010000426.1:0-2713 GCA_031416615.1 Thermoleophilia bacterium | reverse complement strand
GGGGGCTCACCCCTCGCGCAGACGGAACCTGCCTCGAGGGATCGACGAAGACACAGGGGAGCGAGATGCTGCACGTCTGGTTCACCGCCGATCTGCGCGGCGCCTTCGCCGTGCATTCTCCCGTGCCGGAGCTCTGCCGCGACGGCCTGCTCACACCGAGGGCGTGTCGCACCGGGGCCTACCGCCGTGAGATGTGGTCTCCAGGCCGCCAACCAGGTGAACGCCGTTGCGCCCCAACCCGGCCGAACCCAGATGAAAGATCCGGGCTAGGCTCACCGGGTGCGTCTTCTCACTCTCGGGTTCCTGCTGGCCGTGCTCACGGTCTCGGTCGTGGGGGTCGCGTTCGCGGCGAAGGACGGGGGCGGCTTTGTCTACGGGGTCGCCGCCGGCGAGATCACTCCGAGCTCGGCGAAGCTGTGGACGCGCGCGCCGAAGGCGGGCGCCGTCACGCTCACCGTCGTCGAGGGGACGAAGAAGCCGACGGTGCGAACGTTCACGCTTCGTGCCCTCGCCGGGAACGATCTCACGGTCCAGCGCGTGGTCACCGGCCTCGCCCCAGCAACCGCGTATCGCTACACGTTTGCGCAGCGCGGCGCGGAGGGGGCGAGCGCGCCCGGCCTCTTCCGCACGGCGCCGGCCGCTTCGGCGAACGTACGGGTGCGCTTTGCGATCTCGGGCGATGCCGACGCGACGCCCGACGCGAACGGCAAGCCGGGCTTCAACCGTTACGAGGTCTACGGCCGCATGGCCGCGGAACGGAACGACTTCAACATCAATCTCGGCGACACGATCTACTCCGACAGCGAGGTTGCCGGCTCGAAGCCCGCCCTCACGGTCGCGGCGAAATGGCAGAAATACAAGTACGGCCTCTCCCTCCCGGCCCTCCGGCGGTTGCGCTCGAGCGCCGGCCTCTACAGCCAGCCGGACGATCACGAGTACATCAACGACTTCTCTGTGCCCGAGTTCGGCAAGACCCTCTACGCCGCCGGTGTCAAGGCGTTCACCGACTACGCACCGGTTTCGTGGCAGCCGAAAAGTGGCTTCTACCGCACCTTCCGCTGGGGCAAGAACCTCGAGCTCTTTGTCCTCGACGAGCGCTCCTTCCGGAGCGCGAAAGTCGCGAAGGAATGCGCCGGAGACCTCGCACCGACAGCTCCTGTCGCCGTTCGGGCCGCCTTCGCGACGCTGATCCCGGCGCTCGCGAATCCCGTCGTGCCAGGCTGCCGCGAGGCGATCGACGATCCTGCGCGGACAATGCTCGGCGCCTCCCAGGAGGCGACGTTCCTCGAGGCGATCAAGGCGTCGAACGCGACCTTCAAGGTGGTCGTCAACGAGGTGCCGATCCAGCAGTTCTACCAACTGCCCTACGACCGCTGGGAGGGCTATGCCGCCGCTCGCACCCGACTGCTCAAGAGCCTCGCCAGCGTCAAGAACGTCGTTTTCCTGACGACGGATACGCACGCAAACCTCTTCGGGGAGATCCGCCTGCAGACGCTCGAAGGCCCACCGATCGGCACCGGCATCTGGGAGGCAGTGACGGGCCCCGTGGCGACGAACACGTACTCGAAGGAGATTGACTCAGCGATCGGTGCCAAGGGCACCGGCGACTTCGTCACGTCCCTCTTCCTCAAGCCGGCGCCGCCACGCGGGATCGGGATGGCGTGTGCGGCGACCGACGTGTTCAGCTACAGCGAAGTCGTCGTGACGGCGTCGCAACTGACCGTGACCCCGAAGACGGCCTCCGGCCGCCGCGTGGCCGAGAAGACCGGGGCCGTCTGCGCCCCGCTCGTCGTCACCGCCCGCTGACGCCCAGGCCGGGCCGGCGCCGTCGTCCACGCCTTCGCCTATGCTCGCATCGATGTTCGACGAGCGACTCGTCCGCTTCCGGCCGCGCGCGATCCTGATCGTGATCGGGGTCGTCCTCGCGACCGCGATCGTGCTCCAGGTCGTCTGGGCGACGCGTTCGGTGATCATCTGGGTGCTGATCGCCATGTTCCTCGCGATGGCGCTGAATCCCGCGGTCGAGTTTCTGGTTCGCCGTGGCATGCGCCGCGGCGCCGCGGTCGGGATCGTGTTCGTCGGCGCGATTCTCGTGATCGTCGGGATCGCCGCGACCTTCGTCCCGATCCTCGTGCGGGAGGTGAACGACTTCGCCGATGCGGTGCCGGGCTACATCGACGACGTCACGCGTGGACAGGGCAGGCTCGGCTTCCTCGAGCGCGAGTACCAGATCGTCGAGAAGGCGCGTGAAGCGATCGAGAAGAGTGGTGCCGGCGGCGTGCTCGGCCTCTCGAGCACGGCTCTGACCGTCACCATGAGCATCCTCAACGCAGTGATCGCAGTCGTCACGATCGCCTTTCTCACCCTCTTCATGCTGCTCGAAGGCCCCGCCTGGGTCCAGCGGATCTACAGCCTGATCAGCGATCCGGCACAGCCGCGCTGGCGGAAGGTCGGCGGCAACATCTACCGCACGGTCGGTGGCTATGTCACTGGCAACCTCGCGATCAGCCTCATCGCGGGCGTCGTTTCCACCTCGGTTCTTCTTGTACTCGGCGTCCCGTATGCGGTTGCGCTCGGCCTCATCGTCGGCCTGCTCGATCTGATCCCGCTCGCGGGAGCCATGATCGCTGCGGTGATCGTCAGTGCGGTCGGCTTCCTCCACTCGACGACCGCGGGCATCGTGCTCGTGATCTTCTTCGTCCTCTACCAGCAG
>JANOUB010000425.1:0-12547 GCA_031416615.1 Thermoleophilia bacterium | reverse complement strand
CGTCACCGAGGGCTACGTTGTGCCCGAGGGCGAGATTTACACGTGCGTCGAGTCGCCCCGCGGCGAGTTCGGCGTTTACGTCGTCTCCGACGGTGGCCCGAAGCCCTGGCGCGTCAAGTTCCGGGCGCCGAGCTTCGTGGCACTCCAAGCGACCGCGACCTGCATGACAGACGCGGCGATCGCCGACATGATCGCGATCGTCGGGTCGCTGGACGGCGTCATGGGAGAGGTCGACCGGTGAGCGCCCTGTACGACGAGATCCAGGAGATCCGAGCCCGGTACCCGGAGAGCCTGTCGGCGGTGATGCCTGCGCTACAGCTGGCGCAGGAGCGAAGCGGTGGCTGGCTGCCCGAGCAGGCGTTCCGCGACGTTGCCGAGGCGCTGGATCTGACACCCGCCTACTGCCTCTCGATCGCGTCGTTCTACGACATGTTCCGGCTCGAGCCCGTCGGCGAGCACCTGATCGAGGTCTGCACCAACATCTCCTGCGGGCTCAATGGTGCCCAGCAGGTGGTCGAGGCGTTCGAGAGCGAGCTGGGCCTCCGGGCAGGCGAGACGAACGACGACTTCACCCTGCGCACCGTCGAGTGTCTCGGCGGTTGCGGCTGGGCCACGATCGTGGCGGTCAACAACCGGCACCGATTACACGTGCAGGCAGAGGACGTGCCCGGGATTGTGGCGGAACTGCGCGGCATCGAGCTGGAGGAGGAACATGACAGCCTCGACGCCTGAGATCGTCTTCGCCGGCACGGACGGCGGCGCCCTGACCAAGATCGCGGACTACGAGGCCGTCGGTGGGTTCGCGGCGCTCGCGAAGACCCGAGCTCTCACCCCCGATGAGGTGATCGCGGAGCTCAATGCCTCGAACCTGCGCGGCCGCGGCGGTGCGTTCTTCCCCACCGGCCGCAAGTGGAGCTTCGTCCCGAAACCCGACAAGATCGCGAAGCCGCACTACCTCGTGATCAACGCCGACGAGTCGGAGCCGGGCACCTTCAAGGATCGCGAGATCATGCTCCGGGTGCCCTTCCGCTTCCTCGAGGGCTGCCTGATCGCGGCCCATGCAATCGAGTCGACGCACGTGTTCATCTACATCCGCGGCGAATACGAGGCCGAGTTCGAGGTCATCGTCGCCGCGCTCGAGCAGATGCGTGCCAAGCAGCTGCTCGGCGAGGTCACGATCGTCCTCCACCGCGGCGCGGGCGCCTACATCTGCGGCGAGGAGACGGCGCTGCTCGAATCGCTCGAGGGCCGGCGCGGCCAGCCGCGGACGAAGCCCCCGTTCCCGGCGATCGCCGGCCTGTACGCCTCGCCGACCGCCGTCAACAACGTCGAGTCGATCACCTCCGTGACCTCGGTGATGGAGATCGGGGGCGCCGAGTACGCCAAACTCGGCGTCGAGAGCTCGACCGGCACACGCGTCTTCTCGCTCTCGGGGAACGTCGTCAACGGCGGCAACTACGAGCTGCCGCACGGCTTTCCCCTCAGGGACCTGATCCACGATCTCGGCGGCGGCATTGCAGACGGCCGCACGCTGAAGGCCGTGATCCCTGGCGGATCCTCGACGGTGATCCTGACGGCCGCTGAGGCCGAGCGCGTCACGCTCGACTTCGACTCGCTCGCCGGAGCCGGCACCGCAATCGGCTCGGCCGCGGTGATCGCAATCGATGACCGCTGCTGCATGGTGCAACTCGCCGTTCGTGTCGCGCAGTTCTACGAACACGAGTCGTGCGGCAAGTGCACGCCGTGCCGTGTCGGCACGAAGTGGCTGACGAGCATCCTGCAGAAGATCGAGGACGGTCGCGGGACGCAGGCGGACATGGACCTGCTCGTCTCGGTAGCCGAGCGCATCAACGGCAAATGCCTGTGCCCACTCGGCGATTCGGACGCGATTGCCGTGATCAGCTACTTCGACAAGTTCCGGGACGAGTTCCAGGCGCACATCGACGAGGGCGGCTGCCCGTTCCACGGCTCGTCGTCACTCGATCACCTGCTTGCCCCCGTCGCGATGCACATCCACAACGAGGCTCTGGCCCACGCATGAGCGAACTCGTCAAGGTCTTGATCGACGACCGCGAGGTGCTCGTTCCGAAGGGGATGGGTCTCATCGAGACCGCTGCCGCAGCGGGTATCGAGATCCCCGTCTTCTGTTACGAGCCCCGACTCGGTCCGCCCATCGGCGCCTGCCGCATGTGCCTCGTCGAGGTCGAAGGGCTCCCGAAGCTCCAGGCCGGCTGCACGCTCACCGCCCAGGACGGGATGGTCGTGCAGACCGCAGCCTCCTCCGAAAAAGCCGCCGAGGGCCAGAACGCGACGCTCGAGTTCATCCTCGTCAACCATCCGCTCGACTGCCCGGTGTGCGACAAGGGCGGCGAGTGCCCGCTGCAGGACCTCACGTTCCGGTACGGGCCTGGCAACACCCGGATGTCGTTCTCGAAGATCACGCTCGAGAAGCCGATCCCGATTTCACCGACGATCGCGCTCGACCGCGAGCGCTGCATCCTCTGTTACCGCTGCACGCGATTCTCTGCCGACGTCGCCGAGGACAACCAGCTCGTGGCGCGCAATCGCGGCTCCCACACCGAGATCGCGACGTTCGAGAGCGACCCGTACCGGGCGCCGTTCTCGGGCAACGTGATCGAGCTCTGCCCCGTCGGCGCGCTCACCTCGACGCAGTACCGCTTCGAGGCACGGCCGTGGGAGATCCAGAACGTGCCGACCGTGTGCGGGCTCTGTCCCGTCGGCTGCAACGTCAACGCGACCGTGCGCGAGGGCAAGGTCAAGCGAATCCTCTCGCGCAACCATCCCGAGGTCGACGGCGGCTGGCTCTGCGACAAGGGCCGGTTCACGTATCCGCACCTGCGCGCCGAGGACCGCATCACCGAGCCGCTCTTGCGCGGGCAGCTCGGCCTCGAGCCGGTCAGCTGGGACGCTGCACTCGACCGGGCCGAAGCGCTACTCCGCGATGCCGGTACCCGCACTGTCACGGCCCTCTCGGGTTCGGAGACGGTCGAGCAGGCCTACGCCCTCGCCAGCCTTCTGCGCCGGGGCCTCGGTGCGCACGCCGCCGTCCTGCCCGAGTCGACCTCCGATGCGCTCGACGCGTTCCGGCTGCCGCTGTCTTCTCTCGCCGCCGCCGAGATCGTGGTCATCGTCGGCGACGACGAGGTGGCCGACCGCGCTCCCATTGTCGACCTCTGGCTCAAGGCAGCCCGCCGGAATGGGGCCGAGATCGTGCGCTACGGCCCCACCGGCACCGTGCCGACTACGCCAGGCGGCGCGGCCGCGGCACTCCGCGCCCTCGTCGAGAGCGGCAACGACCTCGGTGAGAGGCTCCGCGTTGCAGAGCGTGCAATTCTCGTCTGGTCGGGAAGCGGCGGGGGCGGCGGCGCCCGGCTTGCCGAGGCCGCGCACGCGCTCGGCTTCGAGTCCAAGCCCGGCAGCGGCGCCTTCCATGTGCCCGCGACTCCGAACGGCCGCGGCGTCGCTGCGGCCTGGGCCGCGGCGGCCGACGAGGACGACGCGAACCCCGAGCCGATCGGCCTCCTGATCGTCTCCGGCGACGAGGCCGCTGCCGACCCGGCCGTTCGCGCGCTCGCCGAGAGGGCCGAGAACGTCATCGCGATGACGATGTTCCACGGGCTCGCAGTCGGCTGGGCCGACCTCGTGCTGCCGGCGACGAGCTCTCTCGAACGCGACGGCACCCTGCTGAACCTCGAGGGACGCCTGCAGCGACTGCGCCGGGCCGTGATCGCGCCGGTACCCGACGAGCTCGCCTGGATCGCGAACCTCGCCGAGCGCTTCGAGGTCGAACTCTCGCCCCACGCGGTGGTCGTGTTCGACGAGCTGTCGGCACGCGCCTTCGGCGGGGTCGACGGCTCGGAGCTGAACGGGACCGCAGGCCTGCCCGCGCGGACGCCGTACGAGGCACCGGCTTCCGCCGTGGAGGCGAAGGCGCCGGTTGAGCCGAAACCGCCCGGCGAGCACTTCCTCGGCGAGCTCCGGCTCGTCCGCTACCGGCCCCTGTTCTCCGGCCCCGTCGTCGAGCGGGTGAGCGAGCTTGCGTTCCAGCGGCCGCCCGCCGAGCTCGAACTGTCCGCGGCCGACGCCGCGAAGCGGGCGATCGACTCGGGCGATGCTGTCCTCGTGCGGTCGAACGGCACCTCGGTCGAGCTGCGGGCCCGCGTCAACCGCAAGCTCATCGACGGAGTGGCGCGCGTGCCCGACGAGCATGCCGCTGACCTGCACCAGATGGTCGAGGTCGTGAAGCTGTGATGTCCCCGGACCTCATTCTGGCGTCGGGCTCGAACGGTGAGCCGTGGTGGATCACGGTGATCAAGGCCGCGATCATCATCAATCTCGTGCTCGTCACCTTTGCGTACCTGACGCTCGCGGAGCGAAAGATCATGGGGCGCATGCAGCTGCGCTACGGGCCGAATCGCGCCGGCCCCTACGGCCTCCTGCAGCCGATCGCAGACCTCGTCAAATTGATCCGCAAGGAGAGCTTTTTCCCGGCCGGCGCGATCGACGTGCTCTACATCTTCTCGCCGTTCCTCGCCGCCTTCACGGCACTGACGACGTTCTCCGTGATCCCGTGGGGGCCCGGCTGGACGATCGCGGGCTACCAGGTCAACGGGTACGTGGCCGACCTCCCGATCGCCCTCTTGCTGATCTTTGCGATCGGCTCGCTAGGCATCTACGGCTTCATCCTCGGCGGCTGGTCGTCCGACTCCAAGTTTGCGCTCCTCGGCTCGATGCGCACCTGTGCCCAGCTCGTCTCATACGAGGTCTCGCTCGCGCTGAGCGTCCTCGGCGTGATCCTGATGGCACGCTCACTCTCTCTCGTCGACATCGTGCAGGCGCAGGCCAACGAGACCTGGTACGTCCTACCGCAATTCGTCGGCTTCGTCGTGTTCTTGATGGCCGGCACCGCGGAGACGGCGCGTGCGCCCTTCGACCTGCCCGAGGCCGAACAGGAACTCGTGGCGGGCTACCACACCGAATACGGCGGCATGCGGTTCGGCCTTTTTTCGATGTCCGAGTACATCAACCTGATCACCCTCTCCGCCCTCTGCGTGACGCTCTTCCTCGGCGGCTGGCACGGTCCGCTCTTCCCGGGACCGCTCTGGTTCATTCTCAAGTTGTTCATCCTCCTGTTCGTCTTCATCTGGGTGCGGACGACGGTGCCGCGGCTCCGCTACGACCAGCTGATGCGCTTCGGCTGGAAGGTGCTGCTGCCGGTCGCGACCCTGAACGCAGTCGTTACGGCGATCCTCGTGGTGGCGATCTAATGCCGCACCTCCGGACGTTCGCCGGTGTGCCCCACAGGCAGGTCGCGCATCCGCTCGCTACCGGGACAGGCTTGCGCCTGTCCCCTACTGGCTCGAGGTCGACGAATTGGGGCGGCCGCCGATGAGCCCGCAGCCGTTCGGAACCCTCAAGGGATTCGGCGTCACCTTCCGGCAGATTTTCCGGAAGCCGATCACGGAGCAGTACCCGGAGTTCAAGCGGGCGGTCTACCCGCGCTTCCGCGGTCGCCACATGCTGCACCGGCACGAGAACGGTCTCGAGAAGTGCGTCGGCTGCTCGCTCTGCGCAGCCGCCTGCCCGTCCGACTGCATCCGGGTCGTCGCCGCCGAGAACACCGCCGACAACCGCGTCTCCGCAGGGGAGCGCTACGCGCGCATCTACGAGATCAACATGAGCCGCTGCATCTTCTGCGGCTACTGCGAGCTCGCCTGCCCGTTCGACGCGATCACGCTGGGCAACCAGTTCGAGATCTCCGAGTACTCACGCGACGACCTGATCTACACGAAGGACATGCTGCTGACCGAGCCGATCAAGCGGGTCCCCGTCCAGGATCCCGACCTCTTCGACACGCCCATCCCCGCCTACAAGTCATCGTCTTGATCTCCTCGAGCCACATGCCGCGGAGGTTGCACAAACCATTGAACGCCCCATCTAGCGTTCTGCACCCCGAAGGGGTGAAGAACCTTGGCTAACTTCCTCGTCTGGGTGATCTGGATCGTCGCCGCGCTTGCGTGCGTCTCCAGCGGGATCGCCGTGGTCACGTTCACGAACCCGTTCTACTCGGCGTTGAGCCTGATCGGAAACCTCGCCTCGCTGGCCGTGCTCTTCCTGCTCGCGTCGGCGGAATTCGTCGCCGCAGCGCAGATTCTCGTGTACGCCGGCGCCGTGATGGTGATGTTCCTCTTCGTGATCGCCTACCTGGGCGGCCGGGCGGATGCCCCCTGGGCGGGTGGGCCACGCTGGCTTCAGCTCGGCGCATTCGTGGTGGGAGCGGCGCTCCTGATCGAGGTAATCGTCGCTCTCGCTACCAAGGCGCGCGGTGGGTTGTCCGACGGCGCCGAGATCACGCGCTCGTTCGGGAGCCCTGCGGAGATCGGCCGGCTCTTCCTCACCGATCACCTTCTCGCCTTCGAGATCACCTCGATCGTGCTGCTCGTGGCCGCCGTCGGCGGCGTCGTGCTCGGCACGAAGTCCTCGGCCGAGGACGACTCCTAGTGCGGCCTTCCACGACGTTTAGCGCGAAGCACGTGGTTTACGGGAGAGGCCGCACTAGGTGGATACGGTCGGCCGCTTCGCGTCCGGCTGCTTGTTGGGCGCCTGGCTCCGCTTCGCGGAGGGCCGCTGCGCGGCCGGGGGCGCAGGCGTGATGCTCGGCCCGGGAACGACCTGGTACGTCGCCGTCGCGGCCGTCCTCTTCGGGATCGGCACCACGGGCGTCATCCTGCGGCGGAGCCCGCTGATCGTGCTGCTCTCGCTCGAGATCATGCTCAACGCCTCGAACCTCGCCTTCGTCGGGTTCTCGCGCCACTTCGCCTCGGTCGACGGGCAGGTCTTTGCGATCTCGGTGATGGCTGTCGCGGCTGCCGAGGTCGTCGTGGGCCTCGGGCTCATCGTCGCCTTCACGCGGCGCAAGCTGCCCCTCGACGTCGACACCCTGACGGAGCTGCGCGGATGATCGCCGGCGCCTGGCTCTGCCTGCTTGCCCCCCTCGCGGGTGCGCTCGTGATCACGCTCGCCGGCACGCGGATCTCGCGTTCGACAGCCGCCTGGGTCTCCACCGGCTCGGTGTTCGTCGCCTTCGCAGGCGCGCTCGTCGCGCTCGTCCAGGTGCTCGGGGAGAACCCCGACGACCGCTCGCATCTCTCGACCGCGTACACGTATCTCGCGGCCGGGAAGTTCAACGTCGCGATGCAGATCCTCGTCGACCCGGTCTCGCTGGCGATGATGCTGATCATCACGGGCGTCGGCGGGCTGATCGTCTGGTACTCGATCGGCTACATGAAGGGCGAGGACGAGGAGCGCCGCTACTTCGCGTACATGGCGTTGTTCGTCTTTTCGATGCTGATGCTCGTGATGGGCGGCAACCTGCTGCTGCTGCTTGTCGGCTGGGGGCTCGTCGGTCTCGCCTCCTACCTCCTGATCGGCTTCTACCACGACCGTCCCCAGGCGATCGCGGCCGCCAAGAAGGCGTTCCTGATGAACGCGATCGGCGACGCCGCCATGGCGCTTGGTTTATTCCTGTTGATCGCGAAGACCGGCTCTCTCGACTTCTCGACCACGTTCGCTGCCGCCTCGAGCGGAGAGCTCTCGTCGAGCACCGCGAACCTCGTCGCCCTCGGCCTGCTCGCTGGTGCGATCGCCAAGTCTGCCCAGCTGCCTCTGCACACCTGGCTCCCGGATGCGATGGAGGGCCCGACACCCGTCTCCGCCCTGATCCACGCCGCAACAATGGTGACGGCCGGCGTGTACCTGATCGTCCGCACGCACGCGATCTTCGAGGCGGCCCCGAATGTGCAGCACCTGTCGGCAATCCTCGGCGGGGTGACGATCATCGTCGCCGGCGTGATCGCCCTCGTACAGTGGGACATCAAACGCGTGATCGCGTACTCGACGATGTCGCAGATCGGCTACATGTTCCTCGCGGCGGGCATCGGAGCGTACGGGTACGCCATGTTCCACCTGATGACTCACGCTTTCTTCAAGGCGCTCCTCTTCCTCTCGGCGGGTGTGATCATCCATCACCTCGCGGGCGAGCAGGACATCCGGCAGATGGGCGGCCTCCGGAAGGTGATGCCCTTCACCCACGCTGCGTTCCTCGTCGGGGCCCTGGCATTGGCCGGCATCCCACCGCTCTCCGGCTTCTGGTCGAAGGACGGGATCATCTCGTCGGCCCTGGCGGAGGGCGGGGCTCTCGGTTACACGCTGGTCGTCCTCGGGTTGCTCGGGGCTCTCCTCACCGGTGCCTACACGTTCAGGCTCTACTACCTCGTCTTCCACGGTCCGCCATCCGAGCTCGTGGTCGAGCACGCCGGTGGCCACGGCACCGGTCACGCCCACGGGCGAGAGGACGCGCAGGGGCACGACGCCCACGGCCGAAACGAAGGCCCGCTGTCGATGCTGATCCCCGTCGGAGTGCTGACCGTGCTGTCAGCGGTCGGCGGGTTGATCGTCATCTCCGGCTTGTGGGAGCCGTTCCTGACCTGGATCGACGGGGTTGCCGAGGCGCTCGTGGTGCAGACGGTGGCCCAGGACTACGCGACGAGCGCCGTCGCGGTCGCGGTCGCCACGATCGGGATCTGGCTCGCCCGGCGCGCGTTCCTGGCCGGGCGCGAACTCGTCCGCGACGGGACCGTGCGCACCGCGCTCGAACACAAGCTCTACTTCGACGAGCTCTACGACGCGGTCTTCTCCCGCCCCGCCCAGCTGATCGCGAACCGCCTCCGCGACGACGTCGAGGGGCCGATCGTTCAGGGCTCCCTCGGCGAGATCGGTGCCGGAGTTCGCGATGTCGCTGGAGGAACAGCGCGGCTGCAGAGCGGCCTCCTGCGCTCGTACGCGCTCGTGATCGCTGCCTCGGTCGCCGTCCTGATCGTCGTCTTCCTGGCGGTTCGCTGATGCTGACGAGCCTGCTCATCGTGCTGCCGCTCGTCGGCGCGCTCGTCGTCTGGGCGACCCCGTTGCCGCGGGAGGCGACCGCGACTCTCGCCGTCCTCGTCGCGCTCGCCGAAGTGGCGTTGTGGGTCATCGCTCTGGCCCGCTTCGACTTCGACTCGCCGGTACTGCAGAACGCCGCGCAGCGTGCCTGGTTCGGCGACCTCGGCGTTAGCTATCACGTCGGCTTCTACGGGTTCTCGCTCTGGCTCGCCGGGCTGACCGTTGTTGTCGGAGCTGTCGCGATCGGCTTCGGCGCCTGGGTCGGCCGGGATCGTGCCCGCGCCTACTACGGGCTGATGCTCTTCCTCATCGGAGCGGTCGTCGGTGTCTTCGCCTCACAGGATCTTCTCCTCTTCTATGTCTTCTTCGAAGCCATGCTGATCCCGATCTACGTGCTCGTCGGCGTGTGGGGCGGCCCGAACCGGATCGGAGCGACGGTCACCTTCGTGATCTACACGATGGCGGGCTCACTCCTGATGCTCGCCTCGATCGTCGTCTTCGGACTCTCGCAGGGCACGTTCAGCCTGATCGAGTCGGGCACGAGCGGCAACGACTGGGTCTTCCTCGGCTTCCTCGTCGCGTTCGCGGTGAAGGCACCGCTACTGCCGTTCCACGGCTGGCTACGCACGGCCTACACCGAGGCACCGCCCGAGGTGGCGGCGCTGCTCTCCGGTGTCGTCTCCAAGACTGCCGTCTTCGGCCTCGTCTGGATCGTGCTCCCACACTTCCCGGAGCCGGTTGAGAGCTGGCGCACCGTCGTGCTCGTGCTGGCCGCGGCCGGCCTCGTCTACGGCTCGCTGCTGGCATTCAGGCAGCCGGACATTCGTGGCGTGATCGCCTACTCGTCCATGGCCCAGATGAGCCTGATCGTGCTCGGCATCTTCGCCGCGAACGACCTCGGCCTCGACGGCGCGATCCTCCACTCGGTCAGCCACGGCCTCGTCTCGGCAGCCATGTTTCTCCTCGCCGCGATGCTGATCCAGCGGACCGGCACCGATCGGTTTGCCGATCTCGGCGGCCTTGCCAAGGGCCGCCCGGCGCTCGCGACCATCGTGATGGTCGTCGGGATGCTGACCCTCGCGGTACCCGGCTCGGCGAACTTCGCCGGTGAGTTCGCGATCCTCGCGGGCGTCTTCGCGCAGGGCTGGGGCTACGCGGCCGTGGGGGCAGTCGCGATCGTGCTCGCTGCCATGTATACGCTCCGGCTGATCTCGGGCGTGCTCCACCGGGCCCGCGGCGAGGCCGTTCGCGAGGAGTCGCTCGACCTGCGGTTCGGCGAGCTCGTTCTCGTCGTACCCCTCGTCGTGATCCTCCTCGCGCTGTCGGTGTGGCCTGCGGCGATCAGCGAGCGCTCGTTCCCGGGCGACCAGCCGGCGCAAGCGGTCTCGGAGGTGGCGCGATGATCGTCGCTGCCTCGATCGCGACCCCGAAGGTCGACTGGCTCGCGCTCTCGCCCGCACTGGCACTCCTCGCCGCGGCTGCCATCTGCCTGCTCGGGGCAGTACTCATGCCGGCAACGGCCCGTCGCGCCTTCTCGGTCACGTTCGCGGGCGGAGGGTTCGTCGCTGCGGGAGTCCTGGCCGCCATCGTCTTCGACCGTAGCCCTGAGCAGCAGTTGCTGATCGCCGAGTCGATGACGCGTGACCGGCTCGCCGCTCTGACCCAGATCATCGTCGCGGGCGCCGGCCTGCTTGCCGTGCTCGCCTCGTTGGGCGACCGCCGCCGCGACCACGTCGGCGAGTACTACGCCCTGCTCGCCGCCGCCGGCGGTGGCATGGTCTTCTTCGTCTCGGCCGAGAACCTGATGACGCTCTTCCTCGGACTCGAGTGGTTCTCGATCGCGCTCTACATTCTCGTCGCGCTCGACACGCACCGGAAAGAGTCGCTCGAGGCAGGGTTGAAGTACCTGATCATCGGCAGCTTCGGATCCGCGATCCTGCTCTTCGGCTCCGCGCTCACCTACGGTGCGACGGGCGAGCTCGGGCTCAACGCCATCCGGGACGCCACCGGAGCCGACGACCCGCTGTTCGTCGCCGGGATGGCGATGATCATCGCCGGCCTCGCGTTCAAGGCCTCGGCCGCGCCCTTCCACATGTGGACACCCGACGTCTACGAGGGAGCGCCCACCCCTGTAACGGCATTCATGTCGGCGGCGACCAAGGCCGTTGCTCTCGTCGTCACGCTACGCGTGCTCGTGACGGCGTTCCCTGAGCAGGCCGAGATCTGGTCGATCGCGATCGCCGTGCTGGCGGTCGTCTCACTCGTGATCGGCAACCTCGCTGCGCTCGCCCAGAAGAACGTCAAGCGCATGCTCGCCTACTCGTCGGTGTCGCAGGCCGGATTCATGTTGATCGCTATCGCCGCCAACAACGAGCTCGGAGGGAGAGCCCTGCTCTTCTACCTGATCCCGTACGGAGCGGCCTCCGTCGGCGCCTTCGCCGTGGTCGCCGCACGCGAGCGGGAACTCGGCCGGGAGGTGACGCTCGCCACGATGGAGGGATGGGGCTGGGAGCGCCCCTTCTACGGCGCCGCAATGTGGGTGTTCATGCTCAGCTTCGCCGGGTTCCCGTTCACCGGCGGCATGATCGGCAAGTTCTACGTCTTCAGTGCGGCCTACGAGGCCGGCCTGTGGTGGCTCATCGTGATCGGTGTGATCGCGACCGCCGTCAGCGTCTACTACTACCTCTCGGTCGTGCGCTCGATGTACATGCGGCCCGCGTCGGCGCGCGCCGACCTCGTCGTCGCCGGCGGCTCACCGCCCGCCGATCCGGCACTGTCTCTCGCGATCGGCGCGGCGGTCGTCGTCACCGTCGGCTCGTTCTTCTTCGTGCAGCCGCTGATCGACCTGGCCGCCAAGGCCGTGCTCTCGCTGCCCTTCTGATCTCGATCGCGTCTCTGGCGCGAATCTGGCACAGGCACGTCACAGTTTCGGCCGTAGGATCGAACGGTGTTTCGCCGACCGCGATGCCGGCAGCTGCCTTTCGACAGAGTCGATGTGGACGCCGTGCTCGCCGGCCGGTTCGACATCCGAAGTGAGCTAATATCCATCAAACAGCTACTGGAGGACGCAGATGGCCCAGAAGAAGAGGAAGCCACTGATGAGTCCTAAGGAGCGCGCCGAGTATCAGCGGCAGTTCGACGAGAGGACGGAGCTGCTCGAGGAGCGACTCGCCTACGGCCGAGCGCGGCGCATCGAGGAGCAGGAGCTTCGCGATCGCGAGGAGCGGCGGCGGGCCGAGCTGGCAGAGCTCGGCTTCTTCGGCCGCCTCAGACGGCGCCTGGCTGCCTGAGCCGGTATGCGCTGCTTGGCGCGATATGCTGAGCAGATGATCTCTCTCACCTGGCTCGGCCACGCTGCCTTCCGCTTCGATACCCCCGCGGGAAACCGCATCTACATCGATCCGTTCCTGACCGGCAATCCCTCGTGCCCGGCGGACGAGCTCGAGCCCGATCGCGTCGACGCGATCCTCGTCACGCACGGCCACGACGACCACGTCGGCGACACCGTCAGGCTGGCGCGCGCGTTCGGCTGCCCCGTGCTAGCTCAGGTCGAGCTGCGCGATCTTCTCGCGGCTGAGATCGGGGC
>JANOUB010000424.1:0-9046 GCA_031416615.1 Thermoleophilia bacterium | reverse complement strand
CGTATCCGTGCCCGATAGCGATCCGCGCCTCGCGGCTTCGCGCGGCGTAGGCATCGAGCTCATTGGCATTCTCCCCCGCTAGGGAGATGTCGCTCACGCACCGGCAGCAAGCAGTGCGGATGCCGACGGAGAGGACAGCACCGGATCGCCTCCCCGGCGGCCGGAGAAGGAGACGAAGCACCGTGAGACCGAAGGACAGCAGATGAGAATGAATGGAGCCGATGCGATCCTTCGCTCTCTCGAGGCCGAGGGCGTCGAAGTGATGTTCGGGATCCCGGGTGGCGCGATCATGCCGACCTACGACGCGATGGCGCGCGGAACGACTGTCCGGCACGTGCTCGCCCGCCACGAGCAGGGCGCCGGCCACATGGCGCAGGGGTACGCGCGCGCCTCCGGCCGTGTCGGGGTCGCGATCGTGACCTCTGGCCCTGGCGCCACCAATCTCGTCACTCCGATCGCGGACGCGTGGATGGACTCGACACCGATCGTCTGCATCACGGGCCAGGTGCGCTCGACCCTGATCGGGACCGACGCGTTCCAGGAGTGCGACATCACCGGGATCACGATGCCTATCGTCAAGCACTCCTGGCTCGTCCAGGACGTGAAGGAGATCCCGGCCGTGATCAAGGCGGCGTTCCATGTCGCCCGCACCGGCCGCTGCGGCCCCGTCCTCGTCGACGTGCCACGCGACATTCAGGAGGCCGAGCTCGACTTCAGCTACCCGGACACCGTCGACCTGCCCGGCTGGCGCCCGCCGCACAAGGTCCACCCGCTGCAGATCCGCGAGGCAGCGGAGCGCATCGCACGGGCCGAGAAGCCGGTGCTGTACGTCGGCGGCGGCACGATCAACGGCGAGGCCTGCGACGAGCTGCGGGCGCTGGCCGAGGCCGGCGGGCTTCCCGTGATCACGACGCTGATGGGGAAGGGCGCCTTCCCGGAGACGCACCCGTTGCACTTCGGCTGGCCCGGTATGCACGGCACGAAGTGGTCGAACATCGCCATGAACACCTGCGACGTGCTCGTCGCGATCGGCTCGCGCTTCGACGACCGCGTCACCGGCAAGCTCGCGGCGTTCGCGCCCGGCGCGACCGTCGTCCACCTCGACATCGACCCAGCCGAGATCTCCAAGCTGCGCGACGCGGACATTCCCGTCGTCGGCCCCCTGAAGAAGGCCCTGGCCGAGCTGACAGCGGAGATCGGCAAGCACCGCGCCGCCGGCGTCCCCGCACCCGAAGCCTGGGTGCAGAGGATCGAGGAATTGCGGGACGAGTTCCCGCTCCGCTACGGCGCGGGCGGCGACTGGCTCAAGCCACAGAAACTGATGGAGACCCTGCAGGCCCTCACCGCTGGCGAAGACGTCATCTTCACGACAGGAGTCGGCCAGCACCAGATGTGGGCGATGCAATACCTCCTCAGCGAACGCCCGCGGACCTTCATCACCTCGGGTGGGCTCGGGACGATGGGGTACGGAATCCCGGCGGCCATCGGAGCGAAGGCCGCGCGGCCAGAAGCAACGGTCGTGTGCGTCGACGGTGACGGCTGCTTCCAGATGACGGCACAGGAGCTCACGACGGCGGTGATCGACGATCTCCCGATCGTCGTCGTGCTAGTCAACAACGGCTACCTCGGCATGGTCACGCAATGGCAGGACATGTTCTTCGACGGGCGCCGCTCCCACGTCGGCCTCGGCGCAGACGTGCCCGACTACGTCAAGCTCGCCGAGGCCTATGGTGGTATCGGCATGCGCGTCGAGACCGAAGCCGAGGTCGAGCCGGCCCTCCGTGAGGCGCTGTCACTCAACCGTACCGTCGTGATCGACTGCCGGGTCGACCCCGCCGAGCAGTGCTTCCCGATGATCCCTGCGGGCGCCGCCGCGATCGACATGGTCGAGTACGAGGAACCCGTAGAGGCGACGCCATGAAGCACACGCTCTCCGTGCTGGTCGAGGACAAGCCCGGCGCGCTGGCGCGAATCGCAACGATGTTCGCGCGTCGCGGGTTCAACATCGACTCGCTCGCGGTCGGGCCGACCGAGCGCACCGGCGTTTCGTGCATCACGCTGCGCGTCGACTGCGAGCACCACACGCTCGAGCAGATCGAGAAGCAGATCCACAAGCTCGTCAACGTGCTCCGCGTCACCGAGCTCGCACCCGACGAGGCAGTCGAGCGTGAGCTGCTTCTGCTCAAGGTGAGCGCGGGCCCCGATCGCCGGGCAGAACTGATCTCGACGTCCGAGGCGTTCAAAGGCCGTGTTGTCGATCTCGGCGCCGACTCGGTCACGTTCGAGCTGACCGGGACTCCGGAGGAGCTCGACGCCTTCCAGGAGCTCGCCCGGCCGCACGGCATCCAGGAGCTCGTCCGCACCGGGCGCGTCGGCATTGCGCGCGCGTCCGCGAAGAAGCAGGCCCGCCGGCTATCGGCGATCAACTGACCACGGCACGTTCTGACACCGACGAAGGGACGAACAGGGATGGCGACGATTCTGCGCGACGGCAACCTCGGTCTGCTCAACGGCAAGGTTGCGGTCATCGGCTACGGGAGCCAGGGCCACGCCCATGCGCTCAACCTCCGTGATTCGGGCATCCAGGTCGAGGTGGGCCTGCGCGAGGGCTCGGCCTCGTGGGGTGAGGCCGAGGCGACGGGCCTGACAGTCCGCACGATCGCCGAGGCCGTCACCGGCGCCCAGCTCGTCGCGATCCTGCTGCCGGATCAGGTGCAGCCGCAGGTATTCAAGGAGCACATCGAGCCGAACCTCGCTCCGGGAGCAGCGGTGTTGTTCGCCCACGGCTTCAACGTCCTCTACGAGCGCATCGCGGCCGCCGAGGGCCACGACGTGATCATGGTCGCCCCGAAAGGGCCGGGCCACGTCGTGCGGCGGCTCTTCACGGAGGGGTACGGAACGCCCGCGCTGATCGCCGTCGAGCAGGACGCCTCGGGCGGGGCCCGGGAGCTCGCTCTCGCGTACGCCATCGGCATCGGCGCCGGACGCGCCGGCATCCTCGAGACGACGTTCAAAGAGGAGACCGAAACCGACCTCTTCGGCGAGCAGGCCGTCCTCTGCGGCGGTACCTCCGAACTCGTCCGCGCAGGTTTCGAGACGCTCGTCGAGGCCGGCTACGCGCCGGAGATCGCGTACTACGAGTGCCTGCACGAGCTGAAGCTGATCGTCGATCTGATGTGGGAGAACGGTCTTGCCGGCATGCGCTATTCGATCTCCGACACGGCCGAGTTCGGCGACTACACCCGCGGCAAGCGCGTGATCGACGAGCACGTGCGCGAGGAGATGAAGGGGATCCTGGCCGACATCCAGTCGGGCGCGTTCGCCCGCGAATGGGTGGAGGACATGGACAACAACGAGTCCCGCCTGAAGGCGATGCGTGCCGAGGCGGCGCAGTCCCAGCTCGAGACCGTCGGCAAGGAGCTTCGCGGGCTCATGCACAGGTCAGGGGATCGTTGAGTGTTCTCTCAGCCTCAGGCAGCAGGGTTGGAGTTCGGCTCCGTAGGGGCGACGCGCATGCGTCGCCCCCGGGGCAGGGCATGCGCCCCGCCCCCGCCATGGCCAGCGGAGATGATCGGCGCGTGAGCGCCCGTCTATCCGTCGACGTTCCCGTAGCGCTCCTCGGGTACGGCACTGTCGGCGCTGCAGTGCACCGGCTGCTCGAGGAGTCGGCCGACGAGATCGAGCGCGCCACCGGGCACCGGCTGCGGGTCACGCACGCGCTCGTCCGCGACACGAACAAGGCACGGGCGTTCTCGCCCGAGCCGGGCGTCCTCACCGACGAAATCGGCACGATCCTCGGCGACCCGTCGATCCAGGTGGTTGCGGAGGTGATGGGCGGAGTCGACCCGGCCGGCGGCTACGTGCTCGAGCTGCTGCGCTCCGGACGCCCTGTCGTGACCGCGAACAAGCAGCTCGTCGCGCGTCGCGGCGCGGAGCTCTTCGAGGCGGCGGCCGCGGGCGGCGTGCAACTCCGGTTCGAGGCCTCCGTCTGCGCCGCGATCCCTGTGATCAAGGTGTTGCGCGAGTCCCTCGTGGTGACGAACGTGCACCGCGTCCTCGGGATCGTCAACGGGACGACCAACTTCATCCTCTCGGCGATGGAGGAGGGGCGCTCGTACGGTGATGCCCTCGCCGAGGCGCAGCGGCTCGGCTTTGCGGAGGCCGATCCGACGGAGGACGTCGGCGGGTTCGACGCGGCAGCGAAGACCGCGATCCTGGCGACCGTCGCGTTCGGTTCCCGCGTGCCACTCGACTGGGTCGACGTCGAGGGAATCGAAGGTGTCACGCTCGACCACATCGCGGCTGCGCGCGCTCTCGACATGCATGTGAAGCTGATCGGCCGCGCGAGCCTCGTGGGCGACCGCGTCGACGTGCGCGTCGGCCCGGCATTCGTCGACCGCCACCACCCTCTGGCTGCCGTCGAGGGAGCCTTCAACGCGGTGATGCTGCAGGGAGACGCGATTCGCGAGATCACGCTCGAGGGGCCCGGCGCCGGCGGCACCGAGACGGCGTCGGCCGTCGTCGCCGACATGGTCTCCGTCGTCGGCACGACGGGCACGGGATTCCTCCAGAACGACCCCGTCTGGCGGAACCTCGAGCGGATGGCGCCGGGCGAGCTTGCCTCACCCTTCTACCTGCGCCTCGAAGTCGAGGATCGAGCGGGCGTGCTCGCCCGCATCGCGCAAGAGCTCGCGGCCGAGGATGTCTCCGTGGCCCAGCTCGTCCAGCAGCCGGGCGACGGGCACGCCGTCCTCCACGTCGTCACCCACGAGGCTGCAGCCGGGCACGTCAGTGCTGCGCTTGCCGCGATCCGGGCTCTCCCGGAGTCGCGCGGAGAAGCAAGAGCGATACCCGTCATCTCCGGTCGCGGTGTCGAGAATCTCGGCTGGGCATGACTATTGCTCTGATCGAGAGGTACCGCTCGAGCCTGCCGGTAAGTGAACGGACGCCCGTGATCTCGCTGGGCGAGGGATCGACGCCGCTCCTTCGCGCGCCGCGCCTGTCGGAGCTCCTCGGCGTCGAGCTCTGGCTCAAGTGGGAGGCGTCCAACCCGACGGGCTCCTACAAGGACCGCGGGATGACCGTTGCCGTCTCGAAGGCGGCCGAGGACGGTGCCCAGGCAGTGATCTGCGCTTCGACCGGAAACACGGCAGCGTCGGCGGCAGCGTATGCCGCACGCGCCGGCATCCCTGCACTCGTGCTGACGCCGCAGGGTGCTGTGGCCGGTGCAAAGGTTGCCCAGACGCGGATGCTCGGGGCGAAGGTACTCGAGGTGCGTGGCGACTTCGACGAGGCGCTCGCGGCCGCACAGGAGCTTGCACGCCGTGGAACCCACGTGCTCGTCAACTCCGTCAACCCGTACCGTCGCGAAGGACAGAAGACCGCAGTGTTCGAGATCGTGGAAGAGCTCGGCGCCGCACCGGACGCGTTCGTGATCCCGTACGGCGGCGGCGGCAACACGTCCTCCTACGCAACGGGCATCGGCGAGCTGGAGCTCGCGACGCCGATCTACTCGGTGGAGGCGGAACACCGCTCGACGACCCTGGCCTCGGCAATCCGGATCGGTGAACCCGTCCACGCCGACAGCGTGCGGGCGTCGGGCGCCACGATCGTGACGGTCTCCGACGAGGAGATCGTTGCCGCCTGGCGCGAGCTCGCGACGGTCGAGGGGCTCTTCTGCGAGCCATCGTCGGCGGCGGGGCTCGCAGCGATCCGCCGCGGCGCCGTTCCGGGCGAACGGCTGGTGGTCACGATCACCGGCCACGGGCTGAAGGACACCGAGAACGCTGAGCGCTATGCGCCGGCGCTCGAGCAGGTCGACGCCGATCCCGACGCGATCGCTGCCGCAGCTACCTCCCCCGCCGGCACGGCCATCGCCAGCCGACGGCGTTTTTCGGGGAAAGCAGCTTGATCGTCCGGGCGCCCGCGACCTCGGCCAACATCGGGGCCGGCTTCGACACCGCCGCCGTGGCATTCGACCTCTGGAACGAGCTCGAGGTGACCAACGGCGTGGGCGTTTCCATCGTAGGCGAAGGTGCCTCCGAGCTCCCTGCGAGTGGTGAGAACCTCGCCGTTCGCGCGTACGCGCTCCTTGCCGATCCGGCTGGAAAACGGTTCCGTTTCCTCAACAGGATTCCGCTCGAGCGCGGGCTCGGCTCGTCCGCTGCCGCGATCGCGCTCGGGCTCGTGGCAGCGGCTCCTCGGGAAAGCGCAGAGAAGTTGCTGGCGGTCGGGCTCACGCTCGAGCCGCACGCCGACAACCTGGGGGCGGCGCTGCTCGGCGGCCTGACGCTCGCCTGGGACGGGAAGATTGCCCGGATCGCGGAGAGTCTCCCGCTCGAGCCGATCGCCGTCATCCCCAACGAGCGAACGTCGACCGAGACCTCGCGAGGAACCCTGCCGGCGACTGTCCCTCATGCCGAGGCGGCGGCAAGTGCAGGCCGCGCGGCCCTCCTTGGGGCGGGTGCTGCGAGCGGCAACGCCGACCTGTTTGCCGCTGCACTCGGCGACTGGCTGCACGAGCCCTACCGTCCGTCCAACGTGCTCGACGCCATCCGCGCGAGCCCGCCGGCAGGCTGTGCGGGAGCGACCCTGTCAGGATCCGGGCCGACGGTGATCGCGTGGGCCTCCGACCGAGGCGCCTGCGCGGCCGACCTCCGATCGCGGTTCCCGGATCACCGGGTTCTCGAGCTCGAGGTCGCTCCGCGAGGTGCGCTGTGAGCGTCGTGCTCGTCGATGTGCGGCCCCGCGCCGCCTATCGAGCCGGGCACGTTCCCGGGGCTGTGCATCTCGACCCGGAGTCTGATCTCTCTGCGATCGGGCCTGACCCGGCCGCGGGAGGGCGTCACCCGCTGCCGAGTGACGCACACCTCGAAGAGGTATTCGCGGCCGCCGGAATCGCGCCCACGTCGTTCGTCGTTGCGCTCGACGACGGCACGGGCTGGGCCGCCCGGTGCTGGTGGCTGCTGCGCCATGTCGGACACGACGCGGCCGGGACGCTCGACGTCCGCGGCTACCTCGGCCCGCTTTCGACCGAGGATGTCAAGAGCCCGCGGCAAGACTTCCGGGCGCGACCGCGCACCGGTGACACGATCACTGCCGAGGAAATTTTCGGCCGGCTCGGCGACCCGGCGCTGGCGCTCCTCGACGCCCGGAGTCGTGGGCGCTGGCTCGGCGAGGAGGAGCCACTCGACCCCGTTGCCGGCCGCATTCCCGGTTCGACCAATGCGTTCTTCGACGATCCGCTGCCGGCCGGGGCAGCCGCCGCGGCCGAGATCGTCGCCTACTGCGGCTCCGGTGTGACGGCCTGCGTCGTCGCCCAGAAGCTCGTCCTCGCCGGCCGCGAGGATGTCCGCCTGTACCCCGGCTCGTTTAGCGAGTGGTGCCGTCGTGAGAGTTACCCCATCGAGAAAGGAACCCCATGACAACGCCGTACGATCGTCCTTCCGATCCTGCCAAGCGCCACAGCGCCGCGCTCACCGACGGCCCCGACCGCGCCGGCGCCCGCTCGATGCTGAAGGCGACGGGCTTCACCGACGAGGATCTCGCGAAGCCGATCGTCGGTGTCGGCACGACCTGGATCGAAACGATGCCGTGCAACCTCAACCAGCGTGACCTGGCGGTGCATGTGAAGCGCGGTGTCCGCGACGCGGGCGGCACGCCGATGGAGTTCAACACGATCGCAGTGTCGGACGGCGTCTCGATGGGGACGTCCGGCATGCGTGCCTCACTCGTCTCGCGCGAGGTGATCGCCGATTCGATCGAGCTCGTCGCGCGCGGCCACCTGTTCGACGGGCTCGTCCAGCTCGTCGCGTGCGACAAGACGAATCCCGGCGCCGCGATGGCGGTCGGCCGGCTCGATATCCCGTCCGTCCTCTACTACTCCGGCTCGATCGCGCCCGGGCTCTACCGGCAGCGTGAGGTCTCGATCGGCGACGTCTACGAGGCCATCGGCGCCCATGCCGCGGGAAAGATCAGTGACGATGACCTCCATGAGCTCGAGTCGGTCGCCTGCCCGGGTGCGGGGGCGTGCGGGGGCCAGTTCACCGCGAACACGATGTCGACGATTCTCGACTTCCTCGGGCTGTCACCCTTTGGGATGAACGGGATCCCCGCGATGCATCGTGGCAAGGAGCAGGCGGCCTACGAGGCAGGGCGCCTGGCCGTCCAGCTCGTCCGCGACAACGTCACACCGCGATCCCTCGTGACGAAGGAGTCGTTCGAGAACGCTGTCGCCTCGGTCGCGGCGACCGGCGGGTCGACGAACGCCGTGCTGCACCTCGTCGCGATCGCGCGCGACTTCGGGCTCGAGTTCACGATCGACGACTTCGAGCGCATCTCGGCACGAACGCCGATCATCGCCGACATGAAACCTTGGGGGCGCTGGCACGCCAACGACATGTACAACGCCGGCGGTGTCGGTCTCGTGGCGCGCGAGCTGAAGAAGGCCGGCCTGTTGCACGAGGACGCCCGGACGGTCGACGGGCGGACGCTCGGCGAGATCGCCGACGCGGCGGTCGAGACCGAGGGGCAAACCGTGATCGTCCCGATCGAGACGCCGCTGAAAGCCCGTGGAGGGGTCGCGGTGCTGTATGGCAACCTGGCGCCGGACGGGTGCGTCGTGAAGCTCGCCGGCCACGACCGCACCCTTCACCGCGGTCCCGCGCGCGTGTTCGACTCGGAGGAGGACACGTTCGCAGCCGTGAAAGCAGGGACGATCAGCCCGGGCGACGTCGTCGTGATCCGGTACGAAGGGCCGCACGGCGGGCCCGGAATGCGCGAGATGCTCCATGTCACGGGTGCGATTGTCGGAGAGGGCCTCTCCGAGACGGTCGCGCTCGTCACCGACGGGCGCTTCTCCGGGGCCACTCACGGCTTCATGATCGGCCACGTCACGCCCGAGGCTTCGAAGGGTGGCCCGCTTGCGGCGCTGCGGGAGGGCGACACCGTCGTCGTCGACGTCGAGCGCGGCGAGTTGAACGTTGAGCTCACCGACGCCGAGATCGCCGAGCGCCTGACAGGCTGGGTCGAGCCCGAGCCGCGCTAC
>JANOUB010000423.1:0-1558 GCA_031416615.1 Thermoleophilia bacterium | reverse complement strand
CGCGCAAAGTGGCCGGGCTGATCGGCCTGGCGCGCTGGACGAAAGCAGTCGTCCGCCAGAACATCGCCTTCTCGCTCGGTACGAAGCTCGTCGCCGGGGGTGTGCTCGCCGCGGGCTTCTTGCCGCTCTGGGGTGCAGTGGCGGCCGACGTCGGAGCGAGCTTGATCGTCGTCGGTAACGGCCTGAGGCTGATCCGCGGCCGTCCGTCCGGTGCGAGCCGCGGTCTACCGCTTCTCCAGCCCAAGGCCCGTCTCGATTCTCCATCGTCGACCGGTCCCCCGGCCACAAGCTCAGGCGAAGACGCCTGTTGTGCTCCGGCAGACGGGCGCCTACTCGCGCATCCGAGCGTGCTGTGTCCCGCGGCGCCGTCGCCGGCGGCGCTCACCGAGCCACATCCAGCCCACGAAGGCTGCGACCACGACGACGATCGCGCTCTCGGCCGCGATACCGTAGAGACCGCCGTGCGCGATGATTAGCCACGCGAGAGGAGCCACAGACCTCCGACCGTATAGAGGACCATCAACGCCAGCATCGCGTACTGCGAGCGCAGCACGTCCTGGCGGTCACGGAAGATCGTCACGGCCCGGTCGTGTGCGACGGCGAGCCCGACGACGTGACCGGCGATGAGGGCGCCCGCCTGGACGTACCAGACCGTGTTCGGCGAAAAGGGCGCCAGATTCGGCGCGAAGCCGGCGGTGCCGAGCAGATCCCAGCCCCGGCCGAGCGGGTCCGAAAGCAGCGGGATCGTGAACTGCCCCTGGATCACGAACAGGGAGAAGTAGTGCGCAACGGCGTACACGAACGCGATCGGGAGCAGGCTGAGAACGAAGTCGGCGACGAGCGAGCGTGGCGCGTTGATCGTTGAGCGCATCAGGGCGCAGGTGCCGCGGTAGGCAAGGCTGACGAGCAGGATCGTCCCCACGAGGCCGCCGAAGTTGACAAGCGTGGCGAACAGCTCCGCGATGTTCGGGCTGTCGAGAACGTAGGGTGTCTCGACTTTGGCCAGCAGGTCTTGCCACCAGCTCGTTCTGCTGAGGCCGTCGAAGGCGACCGAGCCGAGCAGCACGGCGATCACCGCCAGCGAGCCGGGCGTCATCTCCGACCCTGCGAGGCCGGTGAACGGCCACCGGAACGCGAGCCGTCCGTCCACCACGGCTATGGGTGCCATACGCGCGAGCAAGGCGAACGCAACCGCGAACCCTTCGCCGTGCTCCTGCCACGGTTTGCGGCCGAAGGCCACGTAGCCGAACAGTGTGACGTAGGTGTAGATGGCGATCGCGAATGCGAGCATCCGCGGCGACGAGGGCTTCGAATAGGTCAGCTCGAAGGCAACGAAGCAGAACAGCAGGAATCCGGCCGGCCAACGGCCGAGCCGTTCCGGATAGAAGGACAGTGGGCGCGCCTGCCGTCCGGATCGTTCCCAGAGCCACACGAAGCCGTCGGCGATCGCGAGCCACGGGCTGAGCGCACGCCAGACGTTCCCGAGCAGCACCGAGAGCAGAGGCACGCCGAGCCAGAACACCACGTACACCCAGGTAGGCGCCAGGTTCTCGAACGG
>JANOUB010000422.1:0-3248 GCA_031416615.1 Thermoleophilia bacterium | reverse complement strand
CGCATTCGCCGTTTCGCCGCGGAGCGAGACGACCCGCGGCTACCCTCCTCGCATGAGTAACTGGAACACCTCCTGGACGCGCGACATCTGGCGTCCCGAAGAGCGCCGTCTGTTCGTGCGCAGCACCGATGGCCTCGGCTGGTCGATCAACTTCGCCCATCTGCTGCGGTTCATGCGCCGGTCTTGACAGCGGCCTCGACCGCCCGCAGCCAACGACGGCGGATCAGGCTCGAAAGCGGTCCGACGACGAGCCAGTAAAGACGGAACGCGCGCCGCGACCGATCGTCGACCGCCCGCACCCGCGTCTCGATCGTCGTGGCGGGCGGCAGGCCGCGCGCGCGGACGAGCGCGGCGACGAACCGATCCGGAGCGCCGGGGCCGAGAGGGCGAGCTCCACGGCTCGCTCCGGGCTGCACGGGAGCGAGATCGTGTGCACCTCGTTCACGTCGAAGCGCGGGAGGGCTGTGTCGAGGGCGCGCATCGCGCTGACCGTACCTGGTGCGAGCCGCCCACTTCCCTCGCATCTACAGCGAGCCCTTGGGCCATCTCCTCGCCGGCGACCTCGTCGACGCACAACGCCGACCCGGGAGACCGGCTAGATCCGGTCGCCGCGCGTCCGGTGTCCGACTTTAGCCGGACTCCCGGGTTGCGCTGCGACGAACCCAGCCGCCCGCGTCCAGGGGCACCTCTCCCTCCGGCCGACCCGACAGCACGACCTCGACCGGGTGCGCCTCCGCGGGGCGGCCCGTCGGCAGCCATGGGCGGCCCGCGCGGCAGAGGATCAACGTTCTCGCCTTCTCGCCCACGAACGCGAGGCGCCCCTCCCCCGTCACGGTGCCGTCCCACAGCGCGAGTTCGAGGTCGCGCTCGAGAGCCGCCGTGAGCTCCGGCGGGTCGCCGACGACACCGACCTCGGAGACGCCGAGCAGCTCGCCGGCCATGAACGCTCCTGTGACACCCGTCTCTCCGACCCCGCGGTGCGCAATCAGCTCCACGATGTTGCCGGCAGGGTCGTGGAAGTAGCACGCCTTCGCATCCCAGTTCGTGAAGTCGAACACAGCGTCGCCGGTATCCCGGTCCGGGAGTAAATCAACGCGGTCACGGGCCCAATCGAGCAGCGCCTCAAAGCGGTTGCCCGGCGCGAGCAGGGCGAAATGGTAGAACGGCCAGCCGGCGGCGGGGAGCAGCTCGAGCATCGTCTCCCCCACCTCGACGGCAACTCCACCGGCCTTCGGCTTCGCGACTCGGAGCCCGAGGTGGCTGCCGTAGAACTCGGCGAGCTCCAGCAGGAGCGGTGCAGGGGCGTGCACGCGAACGTAGAGGAATGCGGTCGGCATCAGCCCGGATTCAACCACTCGGCGGCAGCTCAAGCACGGTGGATCCAGGCTGAGCCTGGATCCACCGTTTTGCGCGGGCGTTGCATCTCGTCCGGCCCGCCAGGCCGCTCCCCGTCCGGGTGGGCTCCGTTTCTTCTCGGCCGGCCGGTCCCCACCCGAACGGTGCGCATCGGCGCCGAGGGAGGCGCTGCGGATCAGGGCCCACGCGCGCATCCGGCCCTCGTCGAGGCCCACCGTCGCAAACGCCGCCAGGGGGAGCTCGGTGACGTCGGGGTTCATCCGGTAGGGCAGCGGGTTCCAGGAGCGAGGGCACGTCGCGACCCGAGCTCGAGGCTCCACTCGGCCGCCACATCTTGCGCGATCCGGGCTAGTGGTTCGAGACCGGCTGCGGGCTCACCGGCGGGACAGTAGCCTTCGTGTGGATCGCAACCAAGGGGTCAGGCTGGTGCCGGACACGGGGGCGCGTGGCACGCCGTTTGACGCCAGGCTGAAGCCTGGCGTCGCCGGGCTTGGCGCCCGCTAGGATCGCCCGATGAGACTCCATCACCAGCCCCGTTCCCGGTCGACGCGCGTGCTCTGGCTCCTCGAGGAGCTCGGCGTCCCGTTCGACCTCACCGTGATGTCCCGCGAGGACAAGCAGACGCCCGAGTACCTCGCCCTCCACCCGCTCGGCCGCTCGCCGGCGCTCGAGGAGGAAGGCGGCCCCGTGTTCGAATCGGCCGCGCTCATCCTCCACCTCGCCGACCAGAATCTCGACGCCGGCCTGATCGCCCCCCTCGGCTCGCACGAGCGAGCGCTGCAGTACCAGTGGTGCTTCTTCGCGATGACCGACATGGAGGGCGCGCTCGTGGACATCGCCCGCCAGCTCTGGAAGGACTCCGGCGAGCCCGACACCACCGTCGTCGACCACGCTGCCGCCCGCTTTGTCAAAACCGCGGGCGTGATCGAAGCCGCGCTCGGCGGCGCCGACTACCTGGTCGGCAACGCATTCTCGGTCGCCGACATCGTCGTCGGCTCCGTACTCGGCTTCGCGCGGACAGGCGAGCTCACGGAGCTCCCTGCAGGTGTCGTCGCGTACGTCGACCGGCTCGACGCACGACCGGCACGCCAGCGGGCCGTCGCCGCCGGCACGTAGGCAGCGGGCGGCGGGCGGCGGGTCAGCAATCCGGTGAATCTCCGACGTGCCGCGATCAAGGTCATGGGGCGGAGCCACAGGGCTGTCTACCGGCTGACCCGCGGACGCCTGCTCGGCCGCGTTGCTGGGATGCCCGTGCTGCTGCTGACGACGACCGGCCGCCGGTCGGGCCGCGCCCGGACGACGCCGCTCACCTACTTCGAGGACGGCAGCGAGTTCGTGATCGTCGCCTCGAACGGCGGCGAGGACAGGGCGCCCGCCTGGTGGCTGAACCTCAGTGCGCATCCCGAAGCGACAATCACGATCGGGGCGCGCTCGCACTCCGTGACGGCGCGCGCCGCGACGGGCGAGGAACATGAGCGCCTCTGGCCGATGATCACCGCCGCCTACCCGGGCTATGCCGCGTATGCGCAGCGGACGACCCGCCCAATTCCGGTCGTCGTGCTCGGTCGGAGCAACGACAGCCCAGCGTGACCGACGGGTAGTTCGGTCGGACCACAAAAAATGCACCGAACCGGTAGCTCCTTCGTCCAGCTACCCGACCAACCGTCGCTTGCGCTTCAGTTGCTCGGGAGGCCTTCAACCTCAGGTGCCCCGTGCTCGGTGCAAACATCAACATAGGGATTCCGACCGCCGAAGACAAGGCTGCTGTAGCGGCGAAATGTGCAAATTGCGGAGAGATTGTTTAGGTGGTGCTAACGTCGATCACGAGCCGCGGGGGATTCTGGAGCCTCGTGACGCGGAACGGTTGCTCCCCTTCAACGCCGATCGCCCAG
>JANOUB010000421.1:0-4136 GCA_031416615.1 Thermoleophilia bacterium | reverse complement strand
GTAGAACTCGTTCAGGCGCACCCCGAACCGCTCGTGGCACCATGCCGCAGTCTCCTCTCCGACCGTTTCTCCTCCGCTCGCGAGGGTGCGCAGCGAGACCGGCACCGATTCCGTCGACCCGCCGCAGCGGCGCATCAGCCGGAGCGCCGTCGCCGGCATGAAGACGTTGCGGATCCCTGCCCGCGCGATCAGGTCGAAGGCCTGCTCGGGGTCGAACCGGCGTGCCCGATAGGCGACGACCGGCATCCCGTGGGCAAGGGCCGGCATGACGACGTCGTACAGGCCCCCGATCCAGGCCCAGTCCGCCGGCGTCCAGATGCGATCGCCAGGCTGTGGGAAGAAGTCGTGCGACAGTTCGAACCCCGGCAAGTGGCCGGCAAGGACACGGTGGCCGTGGAGTGCGCCCTTGGGCGGGCCTGTCGTTCCCGAGGTGTAGACGAGCAACGCCGGTGTGTCGGGCGTCGTCGGCGCCGCGACGAAATCGGGCGATGCCGCCGCCAGAAGCCGCTCGAGGTCGTGGTCGACGTCGATCATGAGCCCGTCGAAACCGAGCGCAGCCACCTTCTCCAATGACTCGCGCTCGCCGAGCACCGCGCTCACGTCGGCTCCACGCAGCCGCAGCTCGAGCGCGTCCGGACCGAAGATCGCACTCAGCGGCACCGCAATCGCACCCAGCTTGTAGATCGCGATGTGCGCGATCGCCGTCTCGGGCCGCTGGGAGAGGATCAGCGCAACCCTGTCACCGGGCCCGATCCCCTTGGCCACGAGGGCATTGGCGAGGCGATTCGAGGCTTCGGTGAGCTCACCGAAGCTGACGATCCGGGTGATCTCGCGGCCGTCCGTGACGAGGATCGCCGGGGCAGCCGCGGGCTGCCGGTCGGAGACCTCGACGCCGATGTTGACGCGCTCCGGCAGCTTCCAGCGGAACGCTGACCGGAGTTCCTCGTAGGTCTGGCCCCGCTCGCTCATCGCCACAGGTGGGCGAGCAGCCGGAGGTAAACCTGGGTCGCGCGAACGAGCTCCGCCACGGGCATGTGCTCGACGTCGGCATGAGCTCCCGTGCCGGAGGGCCCGTGGTAGACGGTCGGGATCCCGGCCTCGCCCTGGAAGATCGCCGCGTCGGCGACGACCTTGACTCCCGTCAGCTCGAGCGCCTTGCCCGTAACGTCCCGGTAGCCCTCCTGGAGGGCGACCGCGAGCGGATGCTCCGGGTCGATCGAGTACGAGTCGCGGACGAGCAAGAGCTCGAGGTCGATCGTGCAGCCCGTCTCCTGCGCGATCGGCGCGAGCAGCGCCCGGAACTCGGTATCGACCTCGGCGAGCGTGTTGCCAGGCGCCCAGCGCCGCGTGCCGACGAGACGGCATGTCGTCGGGTGGCGGTTGTAGAAGTCACCACCGTGCACCTCGCCGAGAAAGGTGGTCTCGGCCCCGACCCACGGGTGCTCGACGGCGGCGAGCTCGACGTTCCGGGTTGCTATCTCCTCGATCACCCTCCCTGCGGCCATGATCGGGTGCGGTGTCCCCGCGGGCGTCTGCAGCTCATGGGTGGCCATTCCCGGCCGGGTGATCGTGATCTCGACGGTCGCCACGCCCATGTGCGCCACGAGCAGCGTGTCACCGCTCAGCTCGCAGACGATGGCGAAGTCGGAGCGGAAGCCGTGCTCGCGCAGGAGCCAGGTGAGGTCCTCCCCGCGCCCGCCCGGCGCTTCGTGCAGCCCGATCGCAATGATCACGAGCTCGCCCGGGAACGGGCCCGACTCCTTCAGCACGTGGGCCGTCTCGGCCGCGCAGGCGAGCGCCCCCTTCATGTCGGCGCTGCCGCGACCGTAGACCTCGCCGTTCTCGACGCGGGCAGGATCGTGCGGGATCGGCACCGTGTCGAGGTGGCCGTTGAGAACGACGCACGGCCCCGGCTCGCCGCCGCGCAGCCGGCCGATCACGATCGGGGTGGCGGGGAAGACCTCGTCGAGCACCTCCACCTCCATCCCGATCTCCCGGAGGCGCTGCGCATAGCGGCGCGCAACCTCGGCCGTGTCGCCGGTCGGACTCGCGATCTCGACGAGCTCGAGCGTCAGGTCACGAAGGCGGTCGGCGTCGACGAGCTCGATCATCAGAGGCTCCCTGGGTCGTTGGTCATCCGGACGGAATCACGTCAATCGAGCAACTCGAACTCGACGTCGAGCGTCCGGTACACATCCACCGCGCGTGCATCGCGCGTCGCGAGAGGGAGACCGTGCGCTATTGCAACGGCGCCCACGAGCGCGTCGTAGACGGCGCCTCCTGCAATGCCCAGTCCCGCCAGCTGATCGAGCAACGCGGCTGTCTCCTCGGCACCGAGAAAGCGCGACGCGGGGAAGCTGGCGCGGATCAGCTGGTCGACAACCTTCGGCTCGCGTCGCGCCGGCGACGGCAGTCGCGTCAGGACCGAGTACGTCTCGAACGCCGCGTGGCCCGCGAGGCCGAGACGCCTTGCACCCACCGCGGTCGCGACCGCGTCGTGGTGGTCGTGGTCGGCGACGACGAGAGCGACCGCCACGCTCGTGTCGACGAGGAGCTCCGGCGGCGGAGCCGGGTCAGCGCCGGTCGGCATCGCGAAGCGCCCGGACGAGCTCGTCGTCGAGACCTACGCCCGACGCGGGAATCACGAGCCGCCCGCCCTCCTCCGCCAGGCCTTCCCCCGCCACGGGCTCGATCCTGATGCCGGTCCCGTCCGCAATCAACTCGACAGCGCCGGCGCGAAGCCCGATCCGATCTCGCAGGATTTTGGGGACGACGAGTCGTCCTGCCTTGTCGATGGTAGATCTCATACCTTGACGTTACCACAGAGATGGCTCTTGATCACCACTGCCGCCGCAACGAGCGCGGAGTCGCTCAGCCAACGGTGCGCGCGGCGCGAAAGCCGATGTGGGGGGAGCGGCGCCCCGGGTAGCTCCGGCTCCGCGCGGCGCAGCGGACGTAACGAGAGCCCATGCTCGCGTACGAGCCGCCGCGCAGGACGCGTGAGGCACCGGAGGACGGATCCTCGCGGCCGTCGCCTGAGAGGTACGGGTACGGCGCGTAGGCGCTGCTCACCCACTCCCAGACGTTCCCCGCCATGTCGAGGAGGCCGTAGGGACTGGCGCCCTCCGGGTACGCGCCAACGGGTGTGGTCGCGCCGTGCTTCGAGCCTTGCCCGAAGGTGAGAAGCGCCGCGTCGGACTCGCGCTCGCCCCACGGATAGAGCCGGCCATCGGTGCCACGCGCGCCCTTCTCCCACTCCGCCTCGGTCGGTAGCCGGGCTCCGGCGAAGCGACAGAAGGCCGTCGCGTCGAACCAGTCGACATAGGTGACCGGGTGTTGCGCGAGACCCGCGGGAATCGAGCCGCCGGGCCAGTGCGGCGGCGCTGCATGACCCGTCGTCCGAACGAACTCGAGGTCCTGCGTGTGCGTGACGGGAGTCACCCCGAGCAGCACGGCCGGCAGCGACACCGTGTGCTGCGGGACCTCATCGGGCAGAGCGGGCCCGGCCGAGGGGCGTGGGTCGTTGCCGAGCAGCACGTCGCCGGCGGGCACGTCGACCAACTCCGTCTCGAGCCGGAGTTGAGCAGTCGGCGTGCACGCCAGGCGAAACCCGACGTAGTGGTCGACAACCCCTGGCAGCATGCCGTGCCGGGAGGAGCACCGCACCTCCGCCGGGCCATGGCTATAGGCGCCACCGCGAACGACGCGGGGCTCCGGCGACGTCTCGTCCTCACGACCATCGTCGGCGTCATAGGGATACGACCGTAGCGCGCTCGCCGTCCACTCCCAGGCGTTGCCGGCCAGGTCGAGCGCGCCGAATGGGCTCGCACCGCGCGGGTGGAGCCCGACGGGGGACGTGTCCGTCGTCCCGAAGGTGGCACGGTCGTCGGCGGGGGGCTCGTCGCCCCAGGGCCAGGTGCGGGCGTCATCTCCGCGCGCTGCCCGTTCCCACTGCACTTCGCTCGGCAGCAGGCCTCCCGCCCAGCGGCAGAACGTGAGCGCGTCGCTCCACGAGACATAGGTGACCGGATGCAGGTTCCGCCCCGCCGGAATCGCACCGCCCGGCCAATGCGAGGGGGCTGGATGGCCCGAGGCCTCGACGAAGACCCGGTACTCGCCGTTCGTCACCGGCGCGC
>JANOUB010000420.1:0-2231 GCA_031416615.1 Thermoleophilia bacterium | reverse complement strand
AGCGGGGGCGTGCCATCGAGCGAGACGGTACCGACCGGATGCGGTGAGGCTGCCGCCTCTGCAACGACGACCGGCACGCCAGGCTGGCCAAGCGAGGCGACGCCAGGCTAAACCTGGATCCACCGTTTTGCGCGGGCGTTGCATCTCGCCCGGCCCGCCAGGCCGCTCCCCGTCCGGCTGGGCCCGTTTCTTCCCTTCGGGGTGGTCCCACCCGGACGGTGCGCTCCGTGCGGGGAAGGAGTGATGAAGGCTCCCGGCCTGCAACACTCCGTCCCCGCACGTCCTGACGACCCGGACGAGCGCCTCGCGATCACGCAAAACGGTGGAGCCAGGTTTAGCCTGGCGTCGCACGTCCGAGACGAACGTTCTCCGCACTCCGCTTGACGCCAGGCTGAAGCCTGGCGTCGCCTCGCTTGGCCAGCCTGGCGTGCCGGTCGTCGCTGCAGAGGCGGCAGCCTCACCGCATCCGGTCGGTACCGTCTCGCTCGATGGCACGCCCCCGCTATCCGAAATCCAGCGGCCCGTTGCCGCCCCCGTTGCCGCCCGCGACGCGCACCGTCGGCCAGCTAGTCGCCGAGACGCTGAAGATGTATGGCGAGCACTGGCAGGCCGCGCTCGTCATCGGACTGCCGCCGGCCGTCCTCAGCGCCTTCGCGACGGACTTCTCGCGTGCCCAGACGCTCGCGATCGTTCCGTTCGCAGGAGCGGTCGCCGCGACGGCTTCGTTCGTGATCGCATCGTCTGTCGTCAGCGGCGCGAAGCTCCGGTCCCGTGGCATTGTCCCGGCTGCGATCGTCGGCGTTCTCGTCTATCTGCCGTTCCCGTTCCTTGCCGCGATATTCATTCTGCCCGGCCTCGCCTGGTTCGCGCTCATCGGCCTCGCAGTGCCGGCGGCGGTTGCGGAGTCGCTCGGCGTCCGGGACGCGCTCCGGCGGGGCCTCGCGCTCGGCCGCGCGGATTATGTCCACGCGCTCGGTGGGCTCGCCACGCTGACGATCCTCGTCTTCGTCACGCAGATCGCGGCGTCGCTGCTGCTTCAGGGCTTCGCCGACAACTCCGAGCGTGCCGCCGCGTTCCTAGCCGGCCTCGTGCTCTCTCCCGTGCTGTTCCTGGGCGCAGCGCTGCTCTACTTCGACCAGGCGGCACGAGTGGGGACGACGCGCGAAGAGCGTCTTGCGTCGCGGCTCGCGCCCCGTGACTCTGCCCAGTAAGCCTCTCGCTTCGCTCGAGACGTAGGGGCTTCACCGGCTCCGGCTACCCCCGTGGCAGGCCGAGTCGCTCGCTCAGTGCGCGAAGGCGAAACCGGTGGCGCCCGCGACGACCGTGAGTGGACTCTCAGGCAGGCCTGGCCGGGGATCCAGGTTGAATGCACCAGGCGCCACGTCGTTCGGCGTCTCGGGATGGAAGAGCGCTGCCAGCAGCTGGATCTGGTCGCGGCCGGCGCCGAGCTCGTACTGCCCACCGCCGTATGCGCCGATCCCGTGGTCGCCGCAGTAGTCGTAGGCCGCGAAGAGTCGCTCGACCGAACCGAACCGCGAGGGTTTGACGTTGACTGTCCGCGGCGGCCAGCGGAGGGCTTCGATGTCGGCGACCGAGTGGATCACGGCGTCCCAGGTAACCCGGTCGTGGTGCGGCGCGAGCACGGCCTCGGTCTCGGGGGTGAGCGCGGGGTCCTCGAGCCACGCGTGGGGCAGTCCGTCGACGACCCGACTGTAGAGAGCGGTGTCGGGCACCGTGTCGACGCTCGTGCCCCTGTACTGGCCTTTGAAGTCGACGGAGTCGACCGCTCCGGTGGAGGCGAGCTCCGCGATCAGCTCCTCCGTCCAGTCAGGCGTTGCGTCGAGCTTGAAGCGCAACCCGGGGTAGAGGCCGAGCCATGCGTGCAGGCGATCGGTCGTTGCCGACTCTCCGAGTCTCATCGAGACGACGAACGTCAGTGGCTTCGGTGTCCGCTCGACGGCAGCGTCGAGTGATTGCCCCGCCTGGCGGAGCGCAAGGTCGAGTGCCGCGCTCTCGAAGGCCCAGCGGCGGTAGTCGAGAAAAGCGGGCTGCTCGGGGTCATGATCGAAGAGAGGCAGCGTCTCGAGGACCTCCGAGAACGTGTGGAGGGTCCAGGCTCCGCTCAACGGGAGGACAGCGCCGCGTGTTTGCTGGAGATCCTGCTCGCCCGCCTCGTAGGTGACGTCCTCCCCGACGCCTTCCTCGCCACCACCCGAGAGGCAGATCAGGGT
>JANOUB010000419.1:0-3980 GCA_031416615.1 Thermoleophilia bacterium | reverse complement strand
CGCACGACGACGCAGCCGATGCCGTAGCGCTGCTGCACCACCTGGCCGATGACGATGTTCGTGTTGTCGCCCGACGTCGCGACGACGGCGGCATCAGCGCCCTCGATCCCGGCGCGGACAAGGATCTCCGACTCCATGGCGTGGCCGACGATGAAGCCGCCCTTCCAGTCGCTGCCGAGCCGCTGGAGTGCCTCCTCGTTCTCGTCGACGGCGGTGACATCCCAGCCCTCGCCCGCAAGCTGCTGCGCGACTGCCGAGCCGACCCGGCCGCACCCGATCACGACTGCCTTCATGCGCGGAGCGTAGCGGTCAATGTGCGGAGCGGAGCGGTCATGCACCCTCCTCGAAGACGCCTTCGGGGAAGGCGACGACAAGCACCTCGCAGGGGGCATGGCGGAGGATGTGGTCGACCGTCGGAGAGAAGAAGCGTGATTGCCGGCGCCAGCGCGGCGACGAGCCGAGCACGATCAGGTCGGCTCCGTGCGCGCGGGCTTCCTCGACGATCGCGTGGCCGATCGAGCGCGCAACGATGGTGTGCGTGACCACCTCGACGCCGTTCTCCTCACCGAGCGCACGCGCCTCCGCCAGGGATTCCTCGGCGCGACGCCGGACGTCCTCCGGGAGCGGACCCTCGAGCGGGAACGCACGGGGAACGCGCACGACAAACACCGCCTCCACGCTCGCCCCACGCTCCTTCGCGAGAGCAACGGCCGTCGCGACCATCTCCTCGCCGATATCGCCGAGCTTCATCGGCACGAGCACCTTGCGATACGCAGCGCCGGGCGGAAGGGACGCGACAGGGTCGATGTCGGCAAGCACTCCTGTCTCGCGTCGGCGCCTGACGAGGAAGAAGACGACGAGACCGATCAGCAGCCACGCCGGGCCCGCATACCGTGCACCCGGGTGAGTGATCAGCGCGAGCACCCACACGGCGAAGGTCAGAGGCGCACCGATCAGCGCCGGCAGTGGCAGCAGCACTCCACGGATCCGCACCTCCGGCTTCGCCCTGAACGGGCGCGCGAGATCGGGCTCCTTGTGACGGAGTCGGATCACCGCGAGCTGAGCCGCCGTGAATGCGAACAGCACCCCGAACGAGTAGGCGCTGGCCAGGAACGCTGCGTCGTCCCCGGCGAAGACGCCGGTCCCGACGACGATCACGATCGCGATCAAACCGATTGTCACGATCGCCTCACGCGAGACGAGGGAGCGCCGCTCGAGGCGACCGAACTCTCGCGGCAGCATGCCGTGCTCGGCCATCGAGCGGCCGAGCCGAGTGCACCCGGTGATGGCCGTCGTCGCGGCTGCGAACAGGATCAGCGCTCCCGAGAGGCCGACGACGACGCGCAGCGCATCGACGAGGGCAGAGGGGAGGTGCCCCTCGAACGCCGTCACGATCCCGACGATCGGCGCCTGCAGCCAGTCGTCTGCGAGATCGGTCGATCCGTCCTCGGCCGGGAACGCGGAGACCCCGACGACGGCGATGAGCACCGTTACGATCACGACCAGGCCGATCGAGGAGAACAGCGAGCGCGGTAGCGTTCTGCCCGGTTCGCGTGTCTCCTCGGCGAGGTTGGCGACCGTCTCGAGACCCGTGTACGCAAGCATCGCTAGAGGCAGGGCGAAGATGAGGTCGTGCCAGCCCTGTCCGGTCGCGAAGTCGAATCCGCTTGTGAGCACGTCCGGTGAGAAGACGACCGCGAACCCGAGCACGACCACGAGCAGCTGCACCGAGATGTCGAGGACCGCGAGAACGAGTGCGGCGGTATGGATTCGGCTGTGGCGAAGGAGCCGGGCTCCGACGATGGTGGCGATAACGGCGACGGCGATCATCACGTCCCACGGGCTCTCGGTCAGCGACGGCGCCGAGAGCGACGCGGCGAGGTAGTGCGGCAGAAACAGCGTCGACAGGGCGATCACGATCAGGTAGTCGAGGAAGAGCACCCACCCCGTGGTGAATCCCGCAAGATCGTTGAACGCGCGACGCGTGAATGTCGCGGCTCCACCGGTCTCAGGAATCGCGGCCGTACCTTCGGCATAGGACAGCGAGACGACGAGGAACAGGAGGCCGCTCGCGAGCAGGACTACTGGCGTCAGCCCGAGTGCCTGCGCCGCCACGATCCCGAGGGCGAAATAGATCGATGAGCCGATCTCGTCGTAGGCGACCGCGAACAGCGCGGGCGCGTCGAGCACTCGCTCGAATCTGCGTACTTTACGTGCCACGTTTGCGCTCCAGCTGGATCCGCCCGACGCCGAGGGCGACGAACAGCGCTCCGAGGACGAACCCAACGAGGCCGCCGCCGTTGACGGCGGTGACGACGAGCAGCGCCAGGCCGATCAGGACGAAACAGCCCGAGAACACAAAGATCGCACGTCGGTACCAGATCATGCGGACGCCTCGTCGGGCGACGCCGTGACCATGACCCGGCACGGGGCGTGGCGGAGCACGTAGTCGACAGTGCGACCGAAGACCGCTCGCTGCGTACCCGTGAGGGACTTCCGCGGTGTTCCGATCACGATGATCTCGGTCCCACGCCGCTCGGCCTCCTCGACGATCGCGGGGCCCGCGCTGCGTGCGCGGACGAGGCGATCGAGCACGCGAACACCGTACGAGTCGCCGATCGCGATCGCCTCGTCGAGCTGGTGGTTTGCGGCGTCCTCGAGCTCGTGGAGGTCGTCATCGAGCGGTCTCCCGAGAGGCACCTCGAGCACGTTGAGGGCAACGATCCGGGCGCCGCGCTCAGCGGCGAGGCTGCATGCCACGTCGAGCGCGTCGTCCGACGGCTGACCGCTGACGATGGGCACGAGCAGGCGTCGGTACTCGAGCGCGAGCGCCGGGCCGAAGGCGGGTGGCGCCTTGACGGTGCCACCGAGCGACGCCCGAACCCACCGGCGCCGGTAGACGATGTAGAAGGCGAGACCAGAGGCGATCCACCCGAGCCCCACCCACCGGGTGGTGGGGTTCTGGGAGAGGATGACGAGGAACGAGGCGCCGGTCGCAATCCCGCCGGCGATCGCGAAAACGGGCCAGTCGACCCCGCGTAGTCGCAGGTTGGGCCGGGCCCGGTAGAACGTCTCGGTCGAGTCCTTCTGCTTGATCCGCAAGCGGACGAGCGAGAAGTGAGCGACGGTGAAGGAGAGGGTGGCTCCGAAGGAGTAGAGCGTGCCGACGAAGTTCACGTCCCCGGGCAGAATGACCAGGATCGGAGCGATGCCGGCGAAGATGACGAGCGAGAGCACGGGCGTCTTGAACTTCGGGTGGAGCCGGCGAAACACCTCGGGGATCTGCCGGTAGCTCGCCATCGAGTAGGTGACCCGAGAGGCGCCGATCACGCCCGCGTTCGTGGCGATGAAGAGGATCGTGGCGGCGAGCACGCCGACGTAGATCTGGAGTACGCGCAGGAGCGACCCGGACACCCCCAGGTTCTCGACGAGGCCGAGGATCGGGTCGTTCGCGTATCCACCCTGCTCGGGCGGAAGCGCGAGCAGCGTCGTCAGTTTCCCGTCGATCTCCTTCACCGGCAGCGCCGACAGGGCGATGAGCGGCAGCGTCAGATAGACCGCGAAGACCGCACCCGCAACGAGCTTGTAGGCGTCGGGCACGCTCCGCGCAGGCTCGCGTGCCTCCTCTGCGAGGTTGGAGACGGTCTCCACCCCTGTGTAAGCGAGCATCGCGACCGGAACCGCGAGCGCGAGGTTCGACCACGTCGGCGCGACGCCCCAGTGGATGTTGTCGACGAGGATCGTGGGGCTGAACACGAGGTAGAAGCCGAGCAGGACGAGCAGCACCTGGGTGGCAAAGTCGAGTACTGCGAGCACAATCGACAGCTTTGCGGCCTCCTGCACGCCGACGATGTTGAGCGTGACGAGCACGACGATCACGACCGCACCACCGACGATGTCCCACGGGTTGGTCTTCAGCGGCTCCCAGAAGATAGAGAGGTAGTGGGGCACGAAGAACGCCGAGGTGGCGACCGTGACGA
>JANOUB010000418.1:0-1651 GCA_031416615.1 Thermoleophilia bacterium | reverse complement strand
CCGAGCGACGAGCGGGCGGCGGGGATGTATACGGCAACGCCGGGGTAGTGCTTGCCGGTCATCGCGTTGACAGCCTTCGCGGTCTTCTCCTGATAGACGTTGAGCTGCTTGCCGTACGGGTTCTTGAGCCGGTCGCCGTCGTAGCCCTCGGCGTCGAAGCGGCCGCCGCGGGCGAGCACGGCCACGGTGCGCGCCCACCAGTCGTCACCGACGATGCCGCGGTAACGATCGACGTCGAACACCGTCTTCGGCAGGTGCCTTCGGGCTGTGACGTAGAGGTCGATCTCCTCCTTCGATGCCGGCCCGACCGGGTTTTCCTTGTCTCCGGCGGCGACGTTCGCCGCCATCATCAGGTACAGATCCTCCGGCCGCGAGAGCGGCCGTCCCTGCTCGAGCCCGTCCGGGCCGAAGCCCGGAAGCTTCATCTTCTCGGCAATGCCGAGGAGCATGGACTCGAACGACAGCGGCTGCTCCTCGCCGAAGACGGTCACGTTGTCTGTGAGCGGTGCGATCACGGGCTGCCTGATCGGCTGCACCTTCTCGACCATGTTCGGATGCGAGCCGGCGAACTCCCACCGCTCGAGGTACGTCAGGTCGGGGAAGACGTAGTCGGCGTACATCGACGTCTCGCCGACGACGATGTCGCTCACGACGAAGAGCGGCAGCTTCTTCGGGTCGGAGAGGATCTCGATGTTCGTGTGCCCGCCCGGCAGGGCGTACACGGGCGTGCCCATGTAGAGGAACAGCGCCTTGATCGGGTACGGGTACGCGTCGCCGATCGAGGGGACGATCTCCTGGTAGACGTCGCTCGAGAGCGGGTACCAGGGGCGCTTCGCCGGGTAGTCGGCGAAGATCGTCGTCTTCTCGTAGGGCGTCTCGTGGCGGATGCTGGAGACGCCGAACTGCTTCAGCTTGGCGGGATGCATGTCGGTGAGGAAGAACGGCATGCCGTCGATCGGCTCGCCGTCCTTGTCGGCGGTGATGCTGTAGGTGCTCAACCGCGACATCCCGCCCTTCCAGTCGTAGTTCCCGACGAGCGCGTTGAGCGTGTTCCAGGCGATCACGTTCGAGTAGCCGTTCGTGTGCTGCGACACGCCGCGGTGGATGTCGGCCACCGCCTTCTTGCCGTGGCTCGTGAACTCGCGAGCGACCTCGACGATGTCGGAGGCGTCGATCCCCGTGATCTGCGCCCACTCCTCCAGTGTGTGCTCGGACGACGATTCGTAGAGAAGCTGGAAGCCGCTCTTCACCTTCATCCCCTTGACGGTCGCCTTCACGAGCAGGTCGCCGACGACGGCGTTCTCCTCGTCCTCGGGATCGACGGCGACGGGCTTGCCGCCGACCAGCACCACGAAGCGGTCGTACTCGTACGGCTTGTCCTTGGCGTCGAGGCGCTCCTCGACCGTGCCGAGCCCGACCTCGGAGGCACGGACGAGCTTGCCCTCGTTCTCGCCCTCGGCGTACACGAGCCAGGTCGCATTCGTCCAGGTCGACTCACCGTTCGCCGCCGCTGCGGCCTTGTTGGCGTTGGCGAGGAAGGCCGCATCGTAGCGCTGCTCCTCGATGATCCAGCGGGTCATGGCGAGGGCGAGTGCGCCCTCCGAGCCCGGCGCTGCGGGCAGCCACTTCCAGGCCTTCCCGGCCGTCTTCG
>JANOUB010000417.1:0-4647 GCA_031416615.1 Thermoleophilia bacterium | reverse complement strand
CCGGCGTTCGGCGTCGGCGGGGTCGACGAGCTGGCCGTCTCGTGCCACGTAGCCGTCCTTGCCGCCCACGATGAGCAGGACGAGGTCGTCCTCACCGGCATTCGAGACCTTCCGTGGTGTCGTGGAGGTGACGTGGCAGAGGCCTCCCGCGGCCAGCGTTCGCTCGTCGCCGTCGACCTCGAAACGCGCAGTGCCGCTGTGCACGAAGTAGAGTTCGTCCTGGTGATCGTGGTAGTGGAGGACCCCCTCCTCGCCCGGCGGGTAGACGAGCGCATTGACTCCGAATGCGGTGACGCCGAGCGCCGCCCGGATCTTCCGGAAGCCATAGCCTTCTCCGAGCTCCTCGATCGTCGAGAAGATCTTCGGCATTCGTTACCCCCCCTGTTGGAGATTGGCGATCGTTCGTTGCAAGCCGTCTGAGAAAGAGACGGTCGGCTCGTATCCGAGCAGTGTCCGCGCGACCGTGATGTCGGCGAGCGACTCACGGACATCGGCCAATTGAGCGGCTGCGAAGACCCGCTCTACCGGTTGGTCGAGCAGGCTCCCGATCAACGCAGCGGCACGGTTCACGGTCTCCGACCGACCTGTTGCGATGTTCAGGATCGCGCCGCTCGTGGCGGCGGCGTCAGCGGCCAGAAGATTCGCCTGGACGACGTTGTCGATGAACGTGAAGTCCCGCGATTGCTCGCCGTCTCCATTGATCGTTACCGGCTGTCCAGCGGCGATCAACTGAATGAAACGAGGCAACACGGCCGCGTACTGAGAATTCGGATCCTGGCGTGGCCCGAACACGTTGAAATACCGGAGCGAAACCGTATCGATTCCGTAGACGCGGCTGAAGCTCGTGCAGAACCGTTCGGCCGCAAGCTTCGCGACGGCATAGGGGGAGATCGGGTCGGGTGCTTGATCCTCCGTTCGCGGGAGCGTTCCTCCGTTGCCGTAGACAGACGATGAGGACGCATTGATCACCCGCTGCACCCCTTCATCCCTCGCGGCCAGGAGAACGTTGAGCGTGCCCTCGACGTTGACGGCTGTTGTCGTCAGCGGGTCCTGAACCGACCTCGGCACCGACGGCAGCGCGCCCTGGTGAAACACCACGTCGGCGCCGCGCACGGCGGCGTGCACGCGCTCGTACGACCTCAGGTCGCCCTCGACGATCTCGATCTCGGCGGTCAGATCCGCGAGATTCGCGCGATTCCCGGTCGAAAAGTTGTCGAGCACCCGCACGGTGTCGCCTCGAGCGAGAAGTGCGCGGACGAGGTTCGACCCGACAAATCCGGCTCCACCGGTGACGAGCGCGGTTCGTCCCACGACAGCGATGATATCCGGATCGACGGTCGGCCGGCAGGCAGTCCCTACACTTCGGCTGAATGGATGGTCCGAGCGAGAGTCTCAGCGAGTTCTACGAGACCCACCACTCCACTGCTCGGGACCACGGCGACTTCATTTTCGTACCCGAGCGGATCCCGTTCTTCATGCGAGCCCTTGCGCCTCCCGGGAAGAGAATCCTCGATCTCGGCTGTCGTGCGGGAGCGTTCACGCGCTCCTTTCTCGACGGTAATCACGTTGTCGGGCTAGACGTCGACCGAGTGGCCCTCGAGGCCGCGGCGAAACTTGGTATCGAGACCGTCCTCGCCGACATCGAGGCGGAGCTTCCGTTCCCGGATGCGAGCTTCGACGCTGTGATCGCGGGCGAGCTGCTGGAGCATGTTCGCTATCCGGCGGCGGTCCTGGCCGAGGCCCGTCGTGTCCTACGGCCGGGGGGTGTCTTCGTTGGATCGGTTCCGAACATCTACAATCTGCACAATCGTCTGGCCTTCCTGCGGGGGCGGCCGCCGGACGATGACCCGACGCACCTTCACACGTTCTCACCGGCTGCCGTAGCTGCCCTTCTCGAGCCCTTCGCCGACGTGGAGATCGGGTTCTTCGGCGGGCGGTTCATTCGTCTCCACCGCCGGCTGCTTTCGTGGGATATTGCGTTCAGGGCGATACGGGGCTCGTAGACGTGCTGGCGGCGGCCGGCCTCTCGAAGGACTTCGCGCTGCCCACAGCCACCGCCGAGCCGAACGTGAACCAGATCAGGGCGGTTGCCGGGCCTCCTGCGACCAATCCGAGGGCCGCCCACTCGAACACGCAGACGAGCGATGCGACGGTGACGGGCAAAGCGAACGCGACCGTCGCCTGCCGCGACAGCGTCGCCCGGCCGGACCGGATGATTGCCGCAAGCGCCAGCCACACGATGAACACGAGACCGGCCACTCCCATGTCTGCCGCCGCCTGGATGTAGGCGTTCTGGACGCCCCACGGATGCGCGGCGGAAGGGAGTGCCTCCTCGGTGACGTCGGGAAAACGTCGCCGGACGTCAGCGAGGAACGGCTCGACGTTGACCGGCAACTCAGAGGCTTGCCAGCCAACGCCCCCGAACGGATGGTCGAGGAAGATGCGCAGGCCGATGTATGACAGAACCGTTCGCTGGGAGTAGGTCTCGACGCCGGTCTGCGTCGTCTCTGAGTTGGGATCGAGAAATCCGATGAAATCGGCGGCGTCGCCGCTTCGCATGATGCCTGAACCAGTCAGAACGATGGCCGCGATCGCGACGAGAGCGGCCACGCGCGCACCGGTCGCCACCTTGCGCACGAACATCACCCCGATGGCGAACGCGATCCCGAGGAGGAGTGCGAGGACGGCGGAGAGCGCCCCTGCGATGACGATGCCCACAACACCCGCGGACGCCGCCAACCAGACGAATGGTCGCGAAGAGCGCGGGTGGCCGAGAGCGACTGCGCCGACGGCAACCGCCAGGGTGAGGCCTGAGAGGATCGCGAAGTCGTGGTAGCCGGCGAAGGCCGGCATCCGGCGCCCAGCAGGGACGTTGTCGAAGTTCGGAAGGAGACCAACCAGCTGCAACGTCGCCCAACCGGTGGCAGCAACACCTGTTGCGACCACGCTTGCTGCCACGGCCTTCGCGTCGGCAGCGTCTCGCACGATCACGGGTACCGCGACAACGAGAACTGCGTACTCGAGGAATTTCGCCGCACTGACGATCTTTGCTGCGAGTGGGTATCCCTCCGTTAGTTGTGGCCCGAAGAGCGTCGCGAGAATGACGGAGAGCACGAGCAAGCCCGCGGGGACAAGCACCATTCCCGCGTTCCGCAGTGGCGCCCAGCCCTCTCGTCGAGCTACTGCCAGTGTCGCGACCGCGACGGCGAGCATCGCCATATCGCCCGTCTCGATTGAGAGGCTAGCCCCCCCGAAAGAGAGGGAGATGCCGGGAGCGTACGCCGGGTTCACGGCCAAGACAGGGACGGCAGCCGCGAGAATGACTGCCTCCCACGTGGCTCGCAGAGGAAAATGAGATGCCACGGCTGCTCGTATACTGATCGTTCCGATGGGGTCGCGGGACATCAGGCGTCGATCCGTCACCGCTGCCGCGCTCTACGGTGGCACAGCGGCCGGCATCCTCGGGACACTCATCGCGGTTCGCGTCCTCGGGCCTGAGCAGTTCGGTCTCCTCACACTCGCTCTCGTCGCCGCGAGCTTCGTCCAGTTGTTGCTGGACACGACCGTCGAGGAGGCGATCGTCAAGTACGGCTTCCGCTACTCCGCCTCCGGCGACTGGGGCAGATTGAGAGGCCTCTTTCGCGCGGGACTCGCGATCAAGTGGGGAGGAGGGGTGCTCGCGACGCTCGTCGTGCTCGCGCTCGTTCCGTTCGTGGACGCCCTCTTCGGCCAGCCAGACTTGACGGCGCCGTTGGTCGTGGCGGCGTTCATCCCGATCGCGCAGGCGCCCGAGGGGATCGCAGGCGCCTCGATGATCGTTGCCGGCCGCTACGACCTGCGGGCGCTGTTCGGCGGCCTTGCCATGGTGCTGAGGCTCATCGGCCTCGCAGCCGGAGTCCGCTACGGCGTCACCTGGGCCGTGGTCGGGATCTTGCTCGGACAGATCGTCGGCTCGTGCGCCTCGGGCTATGCGGGCCATCGGCTCTTCGCCCGGCATCCGCCTGCGGCCGCGACGGGTCTTCGTCGCGATCGAGCGGAGCTCGCTCGCTTCGTGCTGAAATCCGGCATCGGTACGTCTCTCGTCTCGATGCGGAACACGCTGACGCCCCTCGCTCTCGGTGTCGTCGCGCCGATCGCGCAGGTCGGCTTTTTCCGCGCCGCCCAGGCGCCGATCACGGGGCTCGAGGCGCTGTCCGCCCCGGTGCGCCTGATCTTGCTGACCGAGCAGACTCGCGATGTCGAGCAGGGGCGCATCGCCGACGCGTACCGCTCGCTGCGGCGGTACATCCTCGGTGCATCTGCCGTTGCACTCGTTCTTGCCCCGATCGCGTGGTGGCTGATGCCCTGGCTCGTTCGCGTCGTCCTCGGAGCGGACTTCGTGCCGGCGACGGACGCGGCCAGAATCCTCCTCCTCGCCGCCTGCCTGCGGCTCGTGCTCGGCTGGACGAAGTCGTTCCCCGTCTCGATCGGCAAGCCGGGCCTGCGCATCGCCGCGCATGCCGTGGAGATCATCACGCTCCTCCCGTTGGTCGTCTTCCTCGGTGCGCGCTGGGGTGCCACGGGGGCGTCCGTGGCGGTGCTGATCGCAACCGTCGCTTTTGCCGGCGCCTGGGTGGTACTCCTCTTCAGGCTGCGCCGTGAGCATCG
>JANOUB010000416.1:0-6645 GCA_031416615.1 Thermoleophilia bacterium | reverse complement strand
GTGCGCGAACCCAGCTCGCCGAGTTCGGCCTCGAGGCGCTCGAGCGCGCCGCTGCCCACACGGCTCCATTCCTCGAGCGACTCGATCTGTGCTGCCAGGCCGTCCGACTCGACCGCGGGAATCGCAGCGACCACATCGTCGACGCGTGCTGAGAGGTCGTCGATCCTGGGGCTGAGGTCGGGAACCGGTGTCGCTGCGACGTCCTCGACCCGCGCCGCAAGTTGGTCGAGGCGGGCCACGACCGATGCGATCTCGTCGGCCCGGTCCGGTCGGTCTTCCAGGCGCTCGACCGCCGCGCCGAGATCCGCGAGCCCCTCGACCGTGACCGGCCGCCTCTTCAGCTCCTCGAGCTCCTGGCGGAGCGCCACGAGGTCGGTCGAGACGGACGCGCTCTCGAGCGTTTCGATCCTCCCGCTCACCGCCTCGAGCGCCGCCTCGAGCTCCACCTCTGCCGTGCCCGGGGCTCCCACCTCGATTCGCGCTTCGACGGCGCTGACCGCGGCCCGAAGGTCGGATGTGACGAGACGGAGGTCCTCTTGCCATGGTGCCGCGCCCGCAGCCCGTTCGACAGCCCGTAGGCGTTCCTCGAGCCCGGCAACGACGGCGCGGTCATCGGCCGACCACCCCTGCTCGGCAGGAGGTGCCACCGGAACGCCGTTTTGCCAGGGCTGCGGGCCTGCGACCGGTGCTGGCGGGCGTAGCTTCTGCAGCGCAGACCACTGTTCCGCGAGCGCGCTTGCAAGATCGAGACGTGTGAGGCTGCCCTGCTCGACGAGAATCTCGCCGATGCGGGCGCCGGTCTCGCGCTGCGCCTCGAGAGCGGTATCGAGTTGATCGCTGCTGACGAACCCGAGCTCAACGAAGATCTCGCCGAGCGGCCGTCGAATCTGCACGTCGGCAGGCATCAACGGCTCGACGTGCGCAACCGGGCGATCGGGCTCGGGAACAGCGTTGCGCTCGGCGTTCTCGAGGTCTGCCCACTGCTCCGCAAGCACACCTGCGAGCTCGAGCCGTGAGATGCCGAACTCCGCAACCACGATCTCGCCGAGCCGCTCGCCGGTGTCCTCCTGCAGCTGCAATGCGCGCTCGAGCTGCTCGCCCGTGATCAGATTCTTCTCCACCAGAATGGCGCCGATCAGGCGCGAGCGGATAGCCGTGGATGCTTCCATCTCACCCCTATCGGCAGCCACTCGTTCGAGGTATAGAGGATCTTTCACCTCGCACCGAAGCCCGCGATAGCCGGAGGTGTCAGTCGCCGGTCTCAGCGATCCTGAAGGGCGTCCAGCGCGACGGCGAACGCGAGCACGAGCCGGCGGTCGACGCCCTCGAGCGCCTCGCCCGGCTCGAGCACGTACTTGTCGCGGAAGCTCCCGATCACACGGGAGTACCGGCCCGCCTCGGCGCCGCCGCGCGCGAACGTGAAGTTGAAGGGAATGTACTCGAGCAACAACGAGCCCGCCACAGGGACGTAGCCCGCGAAGCGGCGCACGAGCGCGATCACGAGGCTTTGCTCCTCGGCCGAGAAGAGCTCCTGCCCGGCGGCGTCGCGGACAACCCAGTGGCTGCGGAGCAGTGACTTCGCGAAGCTCTTCTCGAGCGTGCCGATCACTGTGCCCGCGTCGTCGAGGACGTCGTGGCGACCGGCGAACTCGAACACCGTCTTCGACTTGATCATGAACAGGTGGTCGTCTCGCTCGGGGTCGAGCCGGAAGCGAATGTCCTCCTTGAGGCTCAGCTTCTTCTGCTTGACGAAGAGCAGCGGCTCGCCCTCGTCCTTCGAGCCGGGGGCGGGCACGCTGATCCGGTACTCGTTGCCGATCGGCCGGAAGACCTGTTGGATCAGGAAGCGGTCGGAATCATCGATCGCGGCGCGAACGCTCTCGTGCGTGTGGGCGGCAGCGATCATCGCGCGCGCATCATCGCAGTTCCGCCCGCGCGTAATGCGCGAGCGCGTCGACGACGGCCTGCAGTCGCCGGCCGTCGGGCGTGAGCGTGTACTCGACCCGCGGCGGCCGCGCGTCGACGACACGGCGCTCCAGCACCCCTGCCTCCTCGAGCTCGACGAGCCGCTGGGCGAGAGTGCGCGGCGGAATCTCGCCGACGGCCTGCTTGAACTCGTTGAAGCGGGACGCCCCCTCGTACGAGGCCCAGAGAATCGAGACGGTCCAGCGCCGCTCGAGGAGGCCCGCCGCCTGGCGGACCCCCTCGGGAACGGGCCGGCAGTGCCTACACCGAGACATCGAGCGACTGTGCGGCCGGCTCGAGCGCGAGCTCGAGCACCTCGGACAGCGCCATCACCGGATGGAACGTCATCTCGTCACGGACGTGCTGGGGGACATCGTCGATGTCGGCGCGGTTCCGCTCGGGAATGACGAGATCGGTCAGCCCGGCCGCGTGCGCCGCGAGCACCTTCTGCTTGAGGCCGCCGATCGGGAGCACGCGACCCTGCAGGGTGACCTCACCGGTCATCCCGACGGTGTGTCTGACAGGCCGGCCGGTGAGCAGCGAGGCGAACGCCGTCGCTATCGTGATGCCTGCACTCGGGCCGTCCTTCGGGGTCGCACCGGCGGGTACATGCACATGGAACGAGCGGTTTTCGAAGATGTCGTCGTCGAGCCCGTAGTCGCTTGCCTTGGCGCGCACCGCCGAGAGGGCGATCTGGGCCGACTCCTTCATCACCTCGCCGAGTTGGCCGGTGAGAACGAGCTTCTCGCCGCCCGGGATGCTCGTCGCCTCGACGAACAGGACCTCGCCACCGACACCGGTGACCGCGAGGCCCGTGGCGACGCCGGGCACGGCCGTGCGCTCGGCGGCCTCGCGGAAGAACCGCTGCCGCCCCAGAGCGTCGCGCACGACATCGATGTCGACGGTCACGGGTGCCTTGGCAGTGTCGGATGCGATCCGCGTCGCGGTCTTGCGCAGCAGCTTGCCGAGCTCACGCTCGAGCTGGCGGACGCCTGCCTCGCGGGTGTACTCCGAGACGATCGACTCGAGTATCTCGTCGGCCACCGTGACCTCGTCCTCCCGGAGGCCGTTGCGCTCGCGCTGCCGCGGCCAGAGGTACCCGTTCGCGATCGAGACCTTCTCGTCCGTCGTGTAGCCGTCGAATCGGATCACCTCCATCCGGTCGAGCAGCGGCCCGGGGATCGTGTCCGCCTGGTTTGCCGTCGCGATGAAGATCACATCGGAGAGATCGACCTCGACATCGAGGTAGTGGTCGCGGAACGTCGAGTTCTGAGCCGGGTCGAGCACCTCGAGCAGGGCGGCCGACGGATCGCCGCGCCAGTCGGCGCCGACCTTGTCGACCTCGTCGAGCAGGATCACCGGGTTCATCGTCTTCGCATCGCGCAGGGCGCGGACGAGCCGCCCCGGCAGGGCGCCGATGTACGTGCGCCGGTGGCCCCGGATCTCGGCCTCGTCACGGATCCCTCCGAGCGACATACGGACGAACTCGCGGTTCAGCGACCGGGCGATCGACTCGCCGATCGACGTCTTGCCGGTGCCGGGCGGGCCGATCAGGGTCAGGATCGCGCCCGACTTCTTGTCGGCCTCGATCCCACGCTCCTCGCGCAGCTTGCGCACGGCGATGTACTCGACGATGCGGTCCTTGACATCCTCGAGCCCGGCATGGTCGGCGTCGAGTACCTCACGGCTCGCCTGCGGGTCGAGCCGCTCGTCGGAGCGGACGCCCCACGGCACTGCGAGCAGCCAGTCGATGTAGCTCCGGATCGTCTGTGCCTCGGGGGAGCTCTCGCCCATCCGCTCGAAGCGGGCGAGCTCGCGTTCGGCCTGCTCACGCACATGGTCGGGCATCGCCGCCTCGGCGATCTTCGCGCGGAACTCCTCGACGACAGAGGTCTCGTCCTCGCCGAGCTCCTTGCGGATCGATTCGAGCTGCTTGCGCAGGATGTACTCGCGCTGCTGCTTCTCCATGCCGGTGTTGACGTCCTCGCGGATCCGCCGCCGGATCTGCATCAGGGTCAATCGCTCGCGCTGGAAGGCGAGCGCGAGATCGAGTCGCTCCGCCACGTCGACGGCCTCGAGCACCTGCACCTTCTGCTCGAATGTGAGGTCGGGCGAGTAGCCGGATGTGTCGGCGAGAGCTCCGGTGTCGGAGATCGAGCGGACAAAGGCCGCGATGCGGCCGTCGTCGCCCCGCAACTCGAGAATCTCCTCGACGACGGCGCGATATTCGGTCTCGAGAGTACGGAAGGCCTCGCCGGCCGGCGCCTCGTCGGGGCGCTCGTCCGCCTCGACGAAGAGGCGCCCTTGCGCGTCGGTTTCGGCGGCGCCGGCGATCGCTCGGTGAAGCCCGTTCAGCGCCACCGCCGTGCCTCCGCCCGGCAGCCGGACCTTGTCCGTCACCTCGGCAACGGTGCCGACCTTGGCGTACTCCCCATCGTGCTTGGGCACGAGCAGCACACGCTCTTCGTCACCGACGTCGATTGTCAGGGTCACGTTCATGTTCGGGAAGACGACGATGTCGTCGAGAGGGACGAGCAGAAGCTTGCTCACAGTTGGTTCACGCTCCTCGGCGGACGCAGTGGGATCGGTCGAATCAGTGGGATCGGTCATACCATTGGGGCCGGTCATATCAATACTAACTACAAAAACTGTAGCGATATTCCCTCTCGTTGCGGAAGACTTTCGGGCGCCCTCGCAGATTCTTACGGAACGCGTACAAACCCCAGCACCGCCGCAGAGTCTTAGTTCTCGGAGTCCGGCTTCCCTCACGATCGCCTCCCGGGAACCGGACACCGCCTTGCGGCCGCGCACTCCGAGGGCGTGACCGCGAGCATGGGCGCCCGCTTGCGGGCGCCCATTGTTCGTTCTGGGGGCGACCGCAGGCGGGCGGCCATCATGTTGCCGGCGGCCGCATGCGGGCGCCCATTACGTCAACCGCGGAAACGACGCAGCGCTGCGGCAGCAACCCGGCCCGCGAGCACGTCGGACGAGCTTCCGGCGCCGGCTGCGCGGTAGGTCATGACGGTCACGACGAGCGCACCACCCGGCCAGAGCACGATGCCGTTGTCGTGGCGCGCGTCGTTGATCCAGCCGGCCTTGTGGAGCACGCGGACTCCCGGGAGCCGGCCTACCTCCCGGTCGAGCTTGCCGGGGTCGCGCACATGGGCGAGCAGGTAGAGCAGGTACCGGCCATCCGCTGCGCTGAAGCCGGGCTGGGCGCTGCGAAGCGGGCCACGCCCGCCGCTCGCGAGCCACACGGCACGCAGGAGGCTCGCGAGATCGTAGGCGCTCGTCTTCTTGCCCCGCCCGAAGGGCGGCTGGCTGTCGATCCGCAGCGGGATCCCGCCGGCGAGCTGCCGTGACGGGTCGCCGACGGCATCGAGTTCGTAGCCACCGTACATCTCGGTATCGACGAGCCCGATCGACCGCATCATCGTGTTCACGAGAGCCGAGCCGCCGGATGTCGTACCGCCGAAGAAACGCTCGGTACCGTTGGCGGCGGCGTTGTCGGAGTAGGTCAGCATCTGGCGCAGGAGTCGGTCGAGGGTCGATCCGGCTGCCGGGGTTCCTTCGGTGCGGGCGAGCGCAGTGACCGCGATCGGGAGCTTCAAGGTCGATGCGGCGGGGAACGTCGCACGTGCGTTCCAGGCTGCCCCGGCTCCCGTTGCCAGGTTCTGCACGTAGATCGCACTCGTGCCCCCGAACGCCTCGGCGAACTGCCGCACCTGACGGGCAAGCAGCGCGTCGGTCCGCGGCGGACGCACGCGCGGCGTGGCCGCGGACGCTGCGCCGAGGACATGCGGCACGGTTGACCGGCTCCGCCGCCCCGCCCGGTCGACGGTGACGACCTGCACCGCCGCCACACCGGGCGGCAGCGCGACACGCAGCTGAAACCGGCGCTGCCGCAGCGGTCGGTCGGCCAACGTCCGCGTGCCGACACGCACGATCACGCGCCGCGTCCCCGGGGCCGCGATGCCCGCCACGACGCCGTACGAGAGCTGATACGGGGCCGGCTGCTCGATCGCGGGAGGCGGTGGCGGAGCGGTGATCACGGCGGCACCGTAGCGTTCGGTGAACCTCTCACACTGTGACCACGCGCTGGCTGGGCGAGATGGGCGAGTGCGATGCGAGGACGCAGGGAGCCCGAATAGCAGCGCTATTCGGGCGAAAGGGACGAAGCAGCGCGCCGCACGTGCCTCCAACAAACCAGCGCGTCCAGGCGGCCCGTGCTTCATTGTGTGAGAGGTTCTCAGTGCCGATCCTCGCCCATCTCGACCTCGATGCGTTCTTCGCCGCCGTCGAGGAGCTCGAGGAGCCCTCGCTGCGCACACAACCGCTCGTCGTCGGCGGCAATCCGCAGGGCCGGGGCGTCGTCGCGACGGCCAACTACGTCGCCCGGCGCTTCGGCATCCGCTCGGCGATGAGCTCGGCGGAAGCACTCCGCCGCTGTCCCGATGTCGTGTTCATCAGGCCGCGCCATGCGCTCTACCGGCAGTACTCGGAGGCGGTCTGGGGCGCGATCCGCGAGGTCGTGCCGCGCGTCGAGCAGGTGGGGATCGACGAGGGCTACCTCGATCTCGGCACCGTCGTTCCCGTCTTCACGGGCGCACGGGCGGTCGCAGAGGCCGTGCAGACCTCTATCCGCGCCGCTACGTCGCTCTCCTGCTCGCTCGGGGTGTC
>JANOUB010000415.1:0-3254 GCA_031416615.1 Thermoleophilia bacterium | reverse complement strand
GTACTCGACGGCGTTCGCGGGGAAGAACTCGCGAAACTCGTTGCAGAGCTGCGCCGCGAGCGTCTTGTTGTGGGCGATCACGAGCGCCGGCCGCTGCAGCTTCTCGATCAGCCATGCCATCGTTGCCGTCTTGCCCGTGCCGGTGGCGCCGAGCAGCGTCTGAAAGCGGTTGCCCGCCTCGAGCGACGCAGTCAGCTCGGCGATCGCGCGCGGCTGGTCGCCCGTCGGCGTGTACGCGGCAGTGACGCGGAGATCGGGCACGGCTGCTAACCGTATCAGTTGCACGAACGCTTGTACGATGCTAGCATCAGATGCATGAATCGACGAACGACTATCGCGGCCGAAGCAGATGCGGTTGCGACCTTCGAGATCGAGGCACGCCGACGAGGCATTTCTCTTTCGCGCGTCCTCGCCGAGCTAATCGAGCGCGAGGCGGAAGCGTTGCGGGCCACGCGGCGCCCAACGATCGGGTTCGTCAGCGGCGACGGCAGCAGCATCGCTGAGTTGATGGAACTCGACCCGGACGGACCGTTCAACAAGCCCTATCGTGACGAGTAGTGGCCCTGGTTCTCGACACCGGGCCGATCCTGGCGCTGATCGACCGGACAGACCCCGAGCACGCCCGCTGCGCGACGATGCTCAGCGAGGTCAATGAGACGCTAGTCGTGCCGACCCACGTTCTCGTCGAGTTGAACTACTGGCTGCGCAAGCGCTTTGGCCCACATCCCTGGCAGACGTTCGTCGGGGACGTCGCGTCGGGGGCATACCGGCTCTACCACCCCGATGAGGACGACCTGACTCGGGCTGCGGAGCTCGAGGTGCAGTACGCATCGCTGGATCTCGGGCTTGTCGACGCGTCGGTGATCGTCGCGTGTGAACGGCTGGGCGAGACGAAGGTCGCAACACTCAACCTGCGGCACTTCTCCGTCGTGAGGCCGCGACACTGTGAGGCGCTGACCCTCCTGCCGGCCTGACCTCGTCCGCAGACGGCTAAGCCTGGATCCACCGTTTTGCGCGGGCGTTGCATCCCGTCCGGCCCGCCAGGCCGCTCCCCGTCCGGATGGGACACGTTTCTTATCTGCCGGGTGGTTCCACCCGGACGATGCGCTCCGCGCGGGGAAGGGATCATGAAGGCTCCCGGCCTGCATAATCCCTTCCCCGCACGTCCTGACGACCCGGACGAGCGCCTCGCGATCACGCAAAACGGTGGATCCAGGCTACGATGGCGCCGGTATGCGCCCGTGGATAGTGACGCTCTCGGGGGCGCTCCTCGTCATTCTCTCGTCGCTCGCTGTGCCGGCAGCGCATCCTGCGGTGGTGGCAAAGCCGCTGCGCGTCGATCGGACTGCCCCGCAGCTCCTCGATCTGCGTGCCTACACGCGCTCGCCCCAGAAATACGCCGGCGACCGGCGGCTCTTCGTCACCATCTCTCCGAACGGCGACCTGGTGCGCGACACGGCGAAGATCGGCTTCACGCTGACCGAGCGCGCGACCGTCCACCTCCGCATTGCGCGCACCTTGAGCAGACCGGCGACCGTGTATGAGGTGACCGCGACACTCGGGCCAGGCCGTCACGCGTTCACGTGGTTCCCGGAACCGACGATCGCGCCGCGAACGTACCTGACCCTGCTCGACGTCACTGACGCGGCAGGGAACCGGCGCACCTACGGCGCGAGCAACGCCGAGACGGGCCGGCGGCCGACGACGCCCGTGATCCGGGTTCTCGGCGTGGACGCCGGCTTCACGCGGGAGAGCTACGTTCCCGGCGAAACCGCCACGCTCCGGATCGAGAGCGACGCCGACGCGCTGTCCCTGCAACTGTTTCGCGCCGGGCCAGAAGACGTCCCGACCTACAACGACACGCTCATGAACGGCGTACCGGTGACCGATCCGGTCGACGTCGGGTGGTCGAGCCTCGATCGTCCGGGAACGATCTCCGTCCCGATCGGCGCCTGGCCGTCGGGCGTCTACTTCGCGAAGCTCACTGCCGACGACGGCCGCATCGGCTTTGCGCCCTTCGTCGTCCGCCCTGCCCAGCTCGGCTCAACGCGTGTCGCCGTGATCATCCCCACGAACACCTGGCAGGCGTACAACTTCCGCGACGAGAACGGCAACGGCTGGGGCGACACCTGGTATGCCAAGGGGGCGCAAAGCACGGTACGGCTCGGTCGCCCGTTTCTGCGGCGGGGTGTGCCGCCGCAGTACCGCAAGTACGACCTCGGCTTCCTTCGCTGGCTCGCCCAACGCGGCAAGCAGCCGGACTACCTCACCGAAACCGACCTCGAGGTGTTGAACGGCGATACGCTCGCCCGCTTCTACGACCTCGTCGTGTTCGGCGGGCACACCGAGTACGTGACACCGAGGGAGTTCGACGCGATCCAGCGCTACCGGGACCTCGGCGGCAACCTGATGTTCCTCTCGGCGAACAACTTCTTCTGGCAGGTGCAGCGCCGCGGCGAGATCCTCACCCGCACCCGCTTGTGGCGTGACCTCGGCCGTCCGGAATCGGCGCTGATCGGTGTGCAGTACCGCGCGAACGACGACGGGCGCCTGCAGCGGCCGTTCGTCGTGCGCGCCGCCGACACGGCACCCTGGCTCTTCGCCGGCACCGATCTCTCGAACGGTGCCTTCTTCGGCCAGGAGCTCGGCGGCTACGGGATCGAGATCGACGCGACAACCTCGGCGACCCCGCCAGGGACGATCGTGCTGGCGGAGATACCCGACCTCTTCGGGCCCGGTTTCACGGCGCAGATGACGTACTACGAGACCCCGGAGGGGGCGAAGGTGTTCGCCGCCGGCGCGATCGACTTCGGCGGCACGGCGCTGCTGCCCGCCGTCTCGGGGATGCTCGAGAACCTCTGGGCCCGGCTCTCGGTGCCCTAGCTCCTTGCCCCCATCTCGGCGACAACTGAACCAATCAACCCGTTACGAAAAAAGGCACGCCGGTAGACCGCGAATTCCAGGGCAAGATCGCGCTCGTCTCGGGAGCCGCTGGACAGGGCATCGGCCAGGCCAGCGCCCGGCTGCTCGCGCCGAGCGGTAACCCGAGACGCTGCTCGCCCATGATGTTCCGCTTACTCCCGCCATCCGGCGCGATGCTGGGGCGATCCGCGTCATACTGACACTGACCACAAGCGGGGAGATTCCATGGAGAACGGTCGAACGGCACTGGTGTTGGTCCCGGGCCTCCTCTGCGACGCCCAGCTGTATGGGCCCCAGGTGGCGGCCCTCTCAGATGTGGCTAACATCACGGT
>JANOUB010000414.1:0-6907 GCA_031416615.1 Thermoleophilia bacterium | reverse complement strand
CGCGATCGTGCGGCTCTCCGGGCTCGGCAAGATCGAGTCGCAGCAGGTGCAGATCGACGACCTGCAGGGGCAGGTGGACGAGTTGACGAAGCGCGAGAATGCGCTGCGTCTCCAGATCGCGCGGCTCTCGGCGCGACTCGCCGCGACCGACATCAGCGCCGAGACCCGGGCCACGCTCGAGGCTCGTCGCGACGCCGCACGCAGCGAGCTCGCGAGGGTGCGGGTTGCGAACGCCCAGGTCGCCGCCGAGGCGCGCTTCGCGACGATCCAGCTGACGCTGCAAACATCGGAGTCTTCTGCCGTCGTGCCAGTCCCGTCGCGCTTCGACAACGCCGTCGACCGTGCCGTCGAAATCCTCGCGATCGAGGCGATGATCGTGCTCTACGTCCTCGTCATCGTCGGCCCGCTCGCCTTGGTCGCACTCCTCGCCTGGCTCGCGCAGCGCGGATTGCGGCGGAGGCAGGACGAGCACCTGCTGTCGAGCCCGTAGGCGGCGGGGAAGCGGCGGGGCGTCATCTCCAGGACGACACGATCGTGGGCGCGGAGTGGGCCACGCAGCGGATATGTCACGCTTTCGTACGCACCTTTTCGAAGGGAAGCGATCCGAACGCGCTTTGTACGAGAACCGCGGCTAACGCCATTGCGGGTCTCGTGCCGTGCCGCAGCTTCCGCCGGACGGCGCGAAAGCTGGTGGCCGAGGGATCGCGTCGGCTCAGTAGCTGAAGACCGTGGTGTCGCTGTCGACCCACTCCAGCATCGGCGTCGCTCCCACGACCTTTGCGGCTGCGATCTTCTCCGCATCCTGAAGATCGCGCGAGGCGAGACAGATCGGGCACAGCCACAACTCTCCACCGCCATCCACGAACTGCTCGAACAACCGCTCCAACGGCGGACAGTCCTTACACACGACCCCGCTCATCTCACCGGGCGAGCCGAGACGCACAGCGTCGTTCGTCGCCCAGACGGCGACCTGCTTTCCCTGTGCGAGCGCAGCCGTCGCGACCAGGAACGCGACGAGAACCCGGTCGCCGTCTTCGAGGCCGGTCGCGAGGTTGATGAGAATCTTCTCGGACATGTGTGCCCTTCCGTTGGCTTTGTGGAGAGCCTGGAGCAGCCCATCCGCGGGGCATGAGTATCCCCGTATGTCGTCCTGTGTGCAAGCACTACCGCCAGGCCGCATCGGCACAGGCACTGGACTCGATACGGGTTCTCAACCTCTCACCGCGGGGAGTCGGGAGATACGGGAGACTTCAGTTGTGACCGGAACCCTTGATCCGGAAGGCGCCCATCTGTCGGCGCTTCGCCGCCTGGCCGATTTTCGCGGGGCGCGCGTGCTCGAGATGGGTTGCGGCGAGGGCCGACTGACGATGGGCATCGCGGAGCAGGCGGAGCACGTGCTCGCGTTCGACCCTGATGCCGAGGCGGTCGAGAAGGGACGCAGGGCGCTGCCCGTCGAGCTCGCAGACAGGGTCTCGTTCCTGGTCGCGTCGGCCGAGCAGATCGAGATCGAGCCCGTTTCGTTCGACCTCGTCGTGTTCTCCTGGTCGCTCTGATGCGTGCAACCGGAGGGCGTCGTGAACGCCCTGAGCCGAATGATCGAAGCAGTCAGGCCGGGCGGGTTGATCCTCGACCTGCAAGTGATCCGGACCAATCCACAGGTCGAACTCAACGGCCGCGTCGTCGCCGAGATCGACGGCGAGGCGTTGTTTCGGTGTGCTGACGCGGCCACGGCGGCGATCGATACGCGCATAACGGCGGGTGACCTCGTCGAGGAGGCCGTCGACGACCACGCTGTACGCACGCACTACACCGACGGAGCCGAGTTGGTAGAGGACTTCGCAGATTCGAAGCGCCGGATCCCGACGGAACTCGTTCAGGTCGTCGCGGCGATCGAGGAATCCCTCGCCGTCGGAGAACACTGCCGTCTGCGACGACTGCGCGTCCCCGGACGGCGGGATCGTTGAGGGACGTGCCTAACCGGGCTTGAACGCTTTCACGGTCGCGCCGCGCGCGCCGTACTTGATCGCCTTCTGACGCGTGTCCTCGAACTTCGAGCGCATGTAGGTATCGACAAGCGTTCCGTGCTCGATCCGCTCGAACCCGTGTCGCTCCAGAAGCATCCCGTACTCTGCATCCAGCAGAGCGCCGGCAATTCAGCCTGTCCAGAGATCGATCTTGCGCTTCCCCTCCTCGGAGACGGGCTCCTGGATCGTCACGTCCGCGAACTGGATCCGGCCTCCCGGGCGAAGAACGCGGTAGATCGACGCGAACACCACCTCCTTGTCGGGAAGCAGATCGATGACGCCGTTCGAGATGACCACGTCGAAGGACTCGTCCTCGAACGGGAACTCTTCGATCTCCCCCTCCACGAACGCGACGTTGCCAAGGCCAAGCGCCGCCGCCCCCTCCCGCGCATTCTCGATCATCTCCGGGGTCATGTCGATTCCCGTCACCGACCCCTCAGAGCCGACCATCAGCGCCGCCACAAGCGAGTCCGTGCCGGCACCGGAGCCGAGGTCGAGTACGTCCTCGCCCGGCTCGACACGCCCAAGCGACCACGGGTTCGCCACCCCGGCGAACGACTCCACGACGAAGTCCGGCACCCGCGCCAACTCGTGCGGGTACCCCAGATCCTGCGCCCAGGCACGCCCCGTCGGGAACATGAAGTCCTTCCCCGGCTCCTGCGACACGGACGCATACGTCTTCTTGATCTCGGACTTCAATAGCCCAACGTCAAGCCCTACGTCAACGGACATCGAATCGCCCCTCGGTTGCTTCCGGCGAGGCTACCAGGGTCGCCGAGAGAACACCAGTGTGCCGCTGCGGGCACTCCCGGGCAGAACACAACCACTCAGGGGTCACGTGGCGTCCCGCGGCGTCCATTGCTCACGTCACGGGACGTCCAGCGTTGCGATCAGCGCCTCCGCCACGACCTTGAGTGGGCGCCCGGAGATCTGGCTCGCCTTGCGCAGTCGCGCAAACGCATCCTGCTCGCTCAGCCCTTCCCGCTCCATGAGCAGGCCCTTCGCCCGCTCGATCGCCTTCCGCGCCGCGAGGGCCTCCGAGAGCGAGTCCGCCTCCTCGCGCACCGCGGCAAGCTCGTCGTGGCGTGCCCGGGCGGTCGCGATCGCAGGCAGAAGGTCCGTCTCGCGAAAGGGCTTCACGAGGTACCCGAACACCCCGGCTTCGACGGCCCGGGACACGAGCTCCTGCTCGCCGTAGGCGGTCACCATCACGATCGGGATCGGCCGCTCCTCGAGGATGCGACGCGCCGCGTCGATCCCGTCGAGCTTCGGCATCTTGACGTCGAGCAGGGCGAGATCGGGCTCGAGCGTACGGGCGAGCGTGACTGCCTCCTCCCCGTCCTTCGCCTCTGCGCACACGTCAAAACCAGCCTTCTCGAGCATCTCTCGCAGGTCGAGCCTGATGATCGTCTCGTCTTCAGCGATCAGGATTCGCATCGTCGTCCTTTCACATCAAGCCCCTAGTGCGTGCCGGGAACCTGACCTCGGCACGCAGACCACGATCGTCGAGAAGTGTCAGTTCGCCGCCGAGCTCGTCACGAACGAGCGCGCGAACGATGGAGAGACCGGTGCTGTCGGGCGCGGCCTGCATGCCGTCGCCGTCGTCGGCGATCGCGAGCACGACATCGCCGTCGCGCCCCGTCAGCGTAATCGAGATCGTCCCTCCGCCGTGCTCGAGGGCGTTCCCGAACAGCTCACTGAAGACGAGGGCGAGCGACGTCGCTCTCTGGCCGGCGAGTGACACCGGCTCGAGAGTCGAGCTGACGTCCTTACCGACGACGAGCCCCTGCACGAGCATCGCGCGGAGCCTGTCGATCAACTCGTCGAGCTCGACGTCGTCCTCGCGGTGCTCCGTCAACACCTCGTGGACGGCGGCAATCGCGAGAATCCGGTTGACCGAGTCGCCGAGCGCCTTCTGCGGATCGACGTTCGGAGCGCGCGCCTGGAGCCGCAGGAGCGATGCCACCGTCTGCAGGTTGTTCTTGACCCGGTGGTGGATCTCCTGGGCGAGTACCCCGCGAAGCGCCATCCGGCCGTGCTCGAGCGCGACGGCGGCCTGGCTCGCGATCGCCTCGAGCAGCTGCCGGTCGTCGTCTGAGAACGGCACGTCGCGGTCGACGACGAGCTCACCGATCGTCCTGCCACGCCAGCGCAGCGGCAGCCGCACCGCATGCTTGCCGGCGCGACCCTCGGGCCAGGCGATGCGCCCGTCCTCGAGCACGATCGCTGCACCCGTCGCATGCATCGACTCGACCGTCGTCTTGACGATCGCCTCGAGCGACTCCTCCAGGTAGAGCGACTCCGAGACAGCCTCCGAGATTCGGGCCAGCGCCTCGAGCTCGTGCACTCGTCGCTGCGCCTGCGCATAGAGCTTGGCGTGCTCGATCGACTGCGCCACCTGCCCGGCGATCGTCATCAGCAGGTCGACCTCCGCCTGGGTGAAAGCCCGTGGCTCGCGGGTGCGGACGTTGAGCGCACCTTCGAGCTTCTCACGCGCCAGGATCGGGACGGCAAGGATCGAGGCGTAGTCGTCCTCCGGCAGGTTCGGGAACGCCTTGAAGCGCGGATCGAGATGTGCGTCGGCGGCGATCATCACGGGCGCCCGATCCGCGGCAGCCGCACCGGTGATGCCCTCGCCGCGGCGCAGCCGAGGACTCGTCGTGGCACCCTTGACGCTCGTGCCATGCGTCGCGCGCAGCACGAGCTCGTCCGTCCGCTCGTCGTAGAGGTAGACGTACGCCGAGTCGGTCTCGAGCGCCGCCGCGACCTCGTGCGCGATCGCCTCCATCACCTCCTGCAGGTCGAGCGAGGAGTTGACGACCTCGGTCGTCCGGGTGAGGAGAGCAAGGTGCCGGGCGGCGTCGTTCATCTAGCGACCACTAGAGGTTGCTTCATCGTGGTTGCGGCTCCTAATCGAGGTAGGTGAGGACGACGGCGCCGAGAATCGGCACCGCGAGTGTCAGTGCGAAGTTGAACCAACCGACCCAGACGAGGCGCCGGCGCGTCGCGGGAGCCTGCGGTTCGCCGGCGCGAAGCTCCCGTTGCAGCCGCGGCCCGAGGACGTAGTCATGGCTGACCGCGCCGACGACGAGAAGCGCAACCAGCACGGACTTGAGGATCAGCGTGCGATCGAAGTCGGTCGATAGTGCCGCCGAGTTGAAGCCTCCGTGCAGATCAGTGAGCCAGAGCCCCGAGAGAATCGCAACGCCCATCGCGCTCCAGCCGAGCGGCCGCCAACGTCGCCCGAGCTCGCGCATGGCCGTCGCACGGGCCTCGCCCTCGAGCCGGCGGATCGCAGGGACACCGACGAAAACGAGCACGATCGTGCCGCCGACCCAGATCGTGGCCGAAAGGAGATGAACGATGCGGAGAACGGTCAGCACACAGGCAGGCTATCGTCGCGGGCGATGAGCGAGGATGGGATCCTGTTCCTGCACCTCGTCGGCGTGCTTCTCTTCGTCGGTGGCTCTATCGCCGCAGGCGTCCTCCGCCTCGCCGCGATCAGGCGGGAGCGCCCATCGGAGATCGCGCTCCTGCTGCGCGCCGTGCGACCGGCAGTGCCCCTCGTCGCCGGAGGGCTCGTCGTTGCGATCGCTGCCGGCTTCTGGCTCGCACACCGCCTCGACCTCGACCTCGGGGCGGCGTGGCTGACGCTCACCTTCGGGCTGCTCGCCTGGCTGATCGTCGTCGGGGCGGTCGCAGGGCGGCAGGACCGAGCGACCCGCGAGCTGGCAGAGCGTCTCGCAGGCGATGGCGATTCGCCGAGCAGCGACCTCGCACGACGGCTGCGCGATCCGGTCAACCTGACGCTCAACGCCTCGATGCTCGCCGTCGTCATCATCGTCGTCGCACTCATGGTCTGGAAGCCGGGCGCCTGACGATTGATTCGGAGGGGCCGGCCTGACCGCGGGCACGGCTTGGCTCGCGTTCACGCTTGTCGCCAGGCTGAAGCCTGGCGACGTGGAGCTGAGCCTGGCTCCACAACGACCACGGGCCCCTCGTTGGGGACCCGCGATCGGCCGTCAGACGCAAGCGAGCCACTCGCCTTGCGGCTCAGCCTGCACCGACGATAATGCGCCTTCCGGCGCCCGATGTCCAGTCGTCTCTACGGGACAGCATCGTCAGGGCTCTTCCGACCGCAGGCGACATCCCGCGCCAGCGGGATGTCGCCCTAGCCGAGACCTACAGAGCAGCCAGGTAGCGGTCGAGCTCCCACTGCGACACCTGCATGCGGTACTCGTCCCATTCGGCGCGCTTGAGCTCGACATACCGCGGGAAGATGTGGTCCCCGAGCGCCTTCTGCAGCAGCTCCGACGCAGCGAACGCCTCGATCGCCTCGCCCAGCGAGCCCGGCAGCGCCTCGATGCCCTGCTCCAGGCGCTCCTCGTCGGTGAGCCGATACAGGTTCGTCGTCATCTCGGGCGGCAGCTCGTAGCCCTTCTCGATCCCCTCGAGGCCTGCGTGGAGCAAGGAAGCGAACGCGAGATACGGGTTACAGGCGGGATCCGGACAACGAATCTCTGCCCGGGTGCCCTGCTCGGAGCCCGGCTTGTAGAGCGGGATCCGGATCAGCGCCGTGCGATTGCGCTGCGACCACGCCACGTACACCGGCGCCTCGTAGCCCGGCACGAGCCGCTTGTACGAGTTCACCCACTGGGCCAGCACGGCCGACAGCTCGCGGGCGTGGACGAGAATGCCCGCGATGAACGACTTCGCCGTGTCGGACAGGTGGTTCGGGTCCTTCGCGTCGAAGAACAGGTTCCGGCCACCCTTGAAGAGCGACATGTGCGTGTGCATGCCCGAGCCGTTCTCACCGAACAGGGGTTTCGGCATGAACGTCGCGTAATAGCCGTGCCAGGCCGCGACCTCTTTGACGACGATCC
>JANOUB010000413.1:0-3585 GCA_031416615.1 Thermoleophilia bacterium | reverse complement strand
GGGCCGTACCGGGACATGTATCGCGGCCGGCCGTGGACGATCCGCCAGTATGCGGGGTTTGCGTCGGCGGAAGAGTCGAACGAGCGCTACCGTTATCTGCTCGCGCGGGGGCAGACGGGTCTGTCGGTAGCGTTCGATCTGCCGACGCAGCTCGGCTATGACTCGGACGACCGGGTCGCCGAGGGCGAGGTCGGCCGTACCGGCGTCGCGATCGACTCGATTGCCGATATGGAGTTGCTGCTCGACGGGATCCCGCTCGCCGAGGTATCGACGTCGATGACGATCAATGCCCCGGCGGCGCTGCTCCTTGTGTTGTACGAGCTCGTGGCCGAGGGGCAGGGCGTACCCGGCACAGAGCTCCGCGGCACGGTACAGAACGACATTCTCAAGGAGTACGTGGCACGCGGAAACTACATCTTCCCGCCCCGGCCGTCGATGCGGTTGACGACCGACCTGTTCGCCTACTGCGAGGAGCGGATCCCGCGCTGGAACACGATCTCGATCTCCGGCTACCACATCCGCGAGGCGGGCTCGACCGCAGCGCAGGAGCTCGCCTTCACGCTCGCGAACGGAATCGCGTACTGCGAGGCAGCGGTCGCCGCCGGCCTCTCACCCGATGCGTTCGGCGCTCGGCTCTCGTTCTTCTTCAACGCCCACAACGACTTCTTCCAGGAGGTCGCGAAGTTCCGGGCGGCCCGCGGGCTGTGGGCGCAGATCATGCGCGACCGCTTCGGCGCCACGACCGAGAAGGCCCAGGCGCTGCGTTTTCACGCCCAAACGGGGGGCTCCACCCTGACGGCACAGCAGCCCGAGAACAACATCGTGCGCGTCGCGATCCAGGCGCTCGCCGCCGTGTGTGGGGGCGCGCAGTCGCTCCACACAAACAGCTACGACGAGGCGCTCGCACTCCCGAGTGAGCATGCCGCGACGATCGCATTGCGAACTCAGCAGATCCTGATGCACGAGGCCGGCACGACCGACACGGCCGACCCGCTCGGCGGCTCCTACTACCTCGAAGCGCTCACCACCGAGCTCGAGCAGCACGCCCGGACGCTGATCGAACGGGTCGACGAGCTCGGCGGCGCCGTCGCCGCGATCGAAGCCGGCTTCATCCAGGGTGAGATCGAGGAAGCCGCCTACCGGTTCCAGAGCGCCGTCGAAACCGGCGATTGCGTCGTCGTCGGCGTCAACGCGTTCACTCAAGAGAGCGACGAGCGTGTCGAGCTCCACCGCGTCGACCCCGCCGGCGAAGGGCGCCAGCGCGAGCGGACCGCGCGCGTGCGCGCCGAACGCAACCCCGAGGCGGCAGCGAGCGCACTCGCCCTCGTGCGCGACACCGCATCCGGCGACGGCAACCTGCTCCCGCCCCTCCGCGAAGCACTCCGCGCCCACTGCACCATTGGCGAGTTGTGCGGCGCCCTGCGGGACCTGTGGGGAACCTACGACCGACGGTGAGCTCTTGGCCTGGAAGTCGCCCGGCCGCAGTAGGCTCCTCGCATGCGAATTCTGCTCGTCTCGCAGATGTATCCGGGGCCGAATGCTCCCTCGCTCGGCTCATTCGTCGCGACACTCGAACGAGAGCTCGAGGCCCGCGGCCATGAGCTCGCACTGGCGGTCGTCGACCGGCCTGGCGGGCACGGCCGTCACGCCAGGCTTGCGCTCGACGTGCTGCAGACCGCGCAACGGTTCCGTCCGGACGTCGTCTATGCACACTTTCTCGTTCCCGCCGGACTGCTCGCGGCCGTCGGTGGGCGCGCACCGCTCGTCGTCACAGCGCACGGGCAAGACGTCGAGAACGCACGCAGGAGCAGCGTCGTGCGTGCCGCAACACGGCTCACCGTCAGACGCGCCCATGCCGTCGTCGCCGTGTCGGCGTGGCTCCTCGACCGCCTCGTCGAGGCGGTGCCGGAGGCACTGCCGAAGAGCTCCGTGATCGACTGCGGGGTCGATCTCGATCGCTTCGCCCCGCGCGACGTCCTGGGTGCCCGCTCGGAGGTGGGCTGGTCGCCCGCCGGGACGGGGTTCCTCTGCCTCGGCTCGCTCACCGAGCGCAAGAACGTGCTGGGCCTGGCGCGGGCCTTCGAGCGCCGCGGCGAGGGCGAGCTCGCATTCGTCGGCGACGGTCCACTGAGGCCGGCGCTCGAGGGGCGGCCGGGAATCCACCTCGTAGGTCCCGTCGGCCACGATCGCGTCGCAACGTGGATCGCCGCCGCCGACGTGATCTGCCAGCCGAGCCTCGCTGAGCCGTTCGGTCTCGCGACGCTCGAGGGGCTCGCGTCCGGCAGGTCGGTCGTCGCGACGCGCATCGGTGGCCCACCCGAGTTCGTGCCGCCCGAAGCAGGCATCCTCGTCGATCCCTCCGACGATGATGCTCTCGGCGCCGCACTCGGCGAGGCTGCGCTCCTGCCCCGGCCGAACCTCGCTGCTCGCCAGGCAGCCGAGGCACACGACGTCAGGCGGCAGGCGGAACGGGTGGAGGAGCTTCTGCTGCGAGCCGTAGAGGCTCAGCCTGGATCGTGGCGCGGCCGTAATCCGGCGCCCCCGTGACAGGCAGGGTAGCGCTGGTACGATCCGGCGGCGATGGTCCCGTTCTTTGCAGTCCTTCAGGTTCTGATCTCGGCAGCGCTCGTGGTACTCGTGCTGATGCATTCCGGCCGCGAGGCGGGTTTTGGTGGCATGGGGTTCACACCGCAGTCGCAGGGAGGCACCCATATCGTCGAGCGCAACCTCACGCGCTTGACGGCGGCCATGGGCGTGCTCTTCTTCGTGAACACCGTGATCCTGTACCGGCTGCTCGCGTAGCCTCTACTCCGGGTACAATCGGCCCCGCGCGCTGGTGGCGGAATTGGTAGACGCGCAAGGTTGAGGGCCTTGTGGGCGAAAGCTCGTGGAGGTTCAAGTCCTCTCCAGCGCATGACTGTTCGGGCCCCTGACGGGGCCCGAATACGTCCTGCGCTAGATAGTGCGTTCACTTGCTTGAGGTGAGCCAAGCCGCCCCTCATCTGTAACGCAGGAGTAATCGAACCACAGGGCGCCGCCGGGGTATCGCTCACTCCTCGCGTCTCACGCGCAACCCCTCTTCGCACTATCTAGCCGTCAAGTTCTGGCGGTATCAGCCGCCAGAACTTGACGCTGTCCGGAAGGATCCGTACTCTTCATCACGAACACCTGTTCGGACACCTCACTTCGGAGGCACTATGCTGACGGCACGACAACAGGAGATCTGGCAGTTTCTCGTCGAGTACACGGATGGGCACGGCTACCCGCCGACCGTGCGTGAGATCGGTGAGGCGGTCGGTCTGGCCTCTCCGTCGACCGTGCATGCGCATCTCGCGAATCTCGAGCGCGCAGGCATGCTCAAGCGCGATCCGTCGAAGCCGCGGGCGCTCGACCTGATCGGGCATCGCTCCGTCGCTGCCACCGCGCCGCAGCCAGTCGAGGAGATTCTGCGCCTACCGTTGCTCGGCCAGATCGCAGCCGGTTCGCCGCTCCTTGCCGAGGAGAACGTCGAAGACCGGATTGCCGTGCCGGAGCCGCTCGGTCGTGGGGCCGACTTCCTGCTGACGGTGCGCGGCGACTCGATGA
>JANOUB010000412.1:0-1549 GCA_031416615.1 Thermoleophilia bacterium | reverse complement strand
CAGCACGAATTTCGCCGGAAGACGGTCGAAACGGGATGCGAAGACGAGCAGGAGACCGCCGAAGAGCGCCACGGACGCGGCCACATGCCCGGACGGGAAGCTCGCGTCGACCTGGAGGGTCTCGAGCCTCTCGACGCTCGGCCGGTCGCGGTGGACGACGAACGTTGTCGCTGCGTACGTGCCGGCCTCGACGCAGATCACGAATAGCGTGAACGCCGCCAGCCGCCACCGGCGGAACGCCAGAAAGAACACGAGAAGGGCACCGGCGAGCGCGGGGATCACGATGCCGCCCGCGAGCGTGGAGCCGACGAACGAGAGGTCGACGAGCGTCGAGGTACGTCCGCTAGCGAGCCGGCGTGCGACATCCTCGTCGAAGGACGCCACGGCGTCGATCTGGAGGAGGATCCTCGTCAGGAAGAGCCCGGCTGCGATCGTCAGCCCCACGAGAAGCGCATAGCCGCCGAGAACGGCAGCGAGGAACACCCGGATCGAGTGGCCGGCACCGACGGCCCCGGCAAAACGCTCCGCCAACCCCCCCGCGGCAGGCTCGAGCAGAGGCGCCCCGGAGGGTGCGGCACGTCCACCGGACATGGGCTCGCGAAGGGGCAATGAATCGCCTCCGACATTCGCCATGTGTGCGACGTTCGCTTCCACCGCTGCCGTTTACCCATCCGACACAATGGGTAAACCTCCGCCCGAGAACTCCATGCCCTTCCTGATCCTTCTCGCCTTCTCGCTCGCCTTCGGGCTTGCCATCTTTCTCGCAGCACTGCGGTATCCTACGGCTGCCGGCGCACCCCCGCCAGCGAGTGCAGCGGCCGCTCGGCAGCTCGGTAAGGAGGCTGTTGGACACCCCTGGCTCCGCCGACTCCTTCGAGGCCGACTCGATCCTGGGACCGCAACGGGCCTCGCTCTCACTCTCGCTCTGGCGCTCGCGGTCGTCGGTGGGCTCGTGCTCGGCGCTCTTGCGTACCTCATGCGCTCGAATGCGCGACTCGTCGCGCTCGACGCAAGCATTGGCCAGTGGGGCGCCGACCACGCGACGCGCTGGTCGACCCAGCTGCTGCAACTCGTGACCGATCTTGCGAGCACGCAGGTGATGATCGGCGTCATCGCTGTTGTCGCGATCGCAGAGCTCATTCGGGCGCCCAACAGATGGGTCTTACCGTTCCTCGTCACCGTCGTCGTCGGCGAAGTTGTGCTCGTCAACACGGTCAAGCAACTCCTCGACCGCGTGCGCCCGACGTTCAACCCCATCACGGAGGCTCTCGGCCCCTCGTTCCCAAGCGGTCACTCGGCCACTGCGGCCGCGCTCTACGCGGCGGTTGCCCTCGTGCTCGCCCGCCGGCGCTCGCCGCGCACGAGAGCGCTCCTCGCAGGTGGTGCCGCCACCGTTGCCGTCGGCGTCGCCTGCAGCCGGGTGCTGCTCGGTGTCCACTGGCTCTCCGATGTGGTCGCCGGCCTGGCCTTCGGTTGGGCGTGGTTCGCGGTGTGCGCGATCGCCTTCGGTGGGCGCTTCCTCCACTTCGGAGCTCCGGTCGAGAAAGCG
>JANOUB010000411.1:0-3292 GCA_031416615.1 Thermoleophilia bacterium | reverse complement strand
GCCCGTGGCCGCGTACCGATTGACAGGGCGCCGGCGAGTGTCGAGACTCTCAGCAATGCGGATCCTTCAGCCGGAGCTCGTCGGCCGCGACGCCGAGCTCGAGGCGATCGAGGCGTTCCTGGCACCCCGGGAGGGCGAGCGCCCCTCTGCCCTCGTGCTCGAGGGGGAGGCGGGGATCGGGAAGACGACGTTGTGGCGCGCAGGTCTCGCGATCGCCGGCGAACGGTCGTACCGCGTGCTCGTCGCTCGGCCGACGAGCGCCGAGGCCGAGATGCCGTTCGCGGGCCTCGGCGACCTGATCGGCGAATCTGCCGAAGAGATCCTGCAGCTGCTGCCCGTGCCGCAGCGACATGCCCTCGAAGCGGCGCTCCTGCTCGCCGAGCGCGACGGCCCGCCGCCACAGCCGCACACGATCGCCGCGGCCGTGCTCTCGTGCCTCCGCGAGCTCTCTCACGAGCAGCCGCTCCTCGTCGCCGTGGACGACGCGCAATGGCTCGACACGTCATCTGCCGCCGCGCTCGAGTTCGCGCTTCGTCGCAGTGGTGAGGATGGGCGAGTCGCCTTCCTGTACAGCTGGCGGACACAGAGCGAGGGCGGGCGCCCGTCACTTGGAGCCGACGAACGGCGCGACGGACGCGTTCAACGCGTTCCTGTCGGCCCGCTCAGCCTCGGTGCGTTACACCGGGTCGTAACCGCGCACCTCGGCCACTCGCTTCCTCGGCCCGTTCTCACTCGAGTTCACGTCGTATCGGGCGGCAATCCGTTCTTTGCGTTGGAGCTCGCCCGGATCGCCGAGCAGCGAGGAGTGTCCACCGGCGCTCTCGAGCTTCCATTGCCCGATAGCGTCGCGGCGACGCTCCGCGAGCGCCTCGACGCCGTTCCGGCGGACACGAGGGACACTCTGCTCACGGTTGCTGCTGTCTCGACGCCGACGCTCGACGTGCTGGAGGCAACTCTGGGGCCGAGCGCGCGCGCGAGGCTCCAGCCGGCGATCGACGCGGGGATGCTCGTGCTCGACGACGACCGTGTCCGTTTCTCGCACCCACTGATCGGCGCAGCAGTCTACGCTGAGGCGTGGCCGGATCGTCGCCGCGCGTGCCATCGCGCACTCTCAGAGTCCGTCAGCGACCCGGACGAGCACGTTCGCCACCTCGCCCTTTCCAGCACAGGCCCAGACGCCGAACTCGCGCGCGCCCTCGAGGAGGCCGCGCAGCGGGCACGTTTGCGTGGCGCGCCTGACGCCGCAGCCGCGCTCGTCGAGCAGTCGTAGCGGGCGACGCCGACCGAGGAGGCCGACAACGCATGGCGACGTGGGCTGCTGGCATCCGAGTACCACCTTCAGTCGGGAGACCTGCAACGATTCCGTGAGCTGACCGAAGGGCTCCTTTCTGCTGCTCGCACGGGCGACGAGCGGTCGATGGTCTGCGTTCTGCTCTCGCTCGCCCTGGAAGGGGACGAGACGGAGCGCTTCTGGCTCGATCGCGCACTCGGCGAGTCGGAGAGCACCTATCAGCGCCAGTCGGTGGAGTCCGACTACGTGACGGTCGCGACCGTCGGAGGAGACATCGCCGAAGGGACCCGGCATGCCCGGGAGGCGCTCCGGCTCGCCGAACAACTCGACGAACCGGCGATGCTGGCCGATGCCCTCAGCGCCGTCGCCCGTCATGAGCAGCTCCTCGGGCTCGGCTTGCGCCGCGATCTCCTCGAGCGGGCAGACGCCCTCCACGAGCTCCGACGAACGGACCGGCTCGAGGAGATGGTTGGCCTCGTTCGAACCACGATCGCCTCGTCCGGGATGCTGGCGACCGCGGACGAGTTCGCCGAGGCCCGCCGCCGTTCCGAGGCGCTTCATGACCTCCTCGAGCAGCAAGGTCTCGTCCAGCCTCTGCCAGAGGTCCTCCGATTCCGCGCCGAGCTCGAATGCTGGGCAGGGGCCTGGGATCTCGCTGGTCGGCTCGCCGACGCCGGTGACGAGCTTGCCGAGCAAACCGGCCGCGTTGCAACGCGCGAGGACATCCTCTACCCGCGAGCCTTCGTGGCGGCGCATCGCGGCAATCACGAGGCAGCACGCGCGCTGGCCCTGGAGGGTCTCTCCGCCGCCGAGGCCAGGGGCAACCATCGCAACCTCCTGCGACACCTCTCTGTCATGGGGTTCCTCGACCTGTCGCTGGACGAGCTCGGCAATGCAGCCGGGTATCTGGAGCGGGCCGCGGAGGTCGCCGCTGCAGCGGGGTTCGTCGAACCGAACTGGCTGCGCTTTCACGGCGATCTCGGCGAGGTGCTGATTGGCCTCGGTCGGCTCGACGAAGCGGCTGCTCTCGTGCTCTGGCTCGAAGAGTGCGGCGCGGAGACGTCCTACCCCTGGACCCTGTTGGCAGGTGCACGCTGTCGCGGGCTTCTGCTCACCGCCCGGGGAGACCTCGACGCCGCAGCGGACGCGTTGCGAGAGGCACTCGCAATCGGACAGCGGCTCGGCAACCCGTTCGAGCTGGCGCGAACACGTCTCGACCTGGGACGCGCGTATCGCCGCGCCCGGCACCGCGTCCTGGCCCGCGAGGCGCTCGACAAAGCACTCGCGTGCTTCGTAGACATGGGTGCCGAGCTCTGGGCCGAGACCACACGGCGCGAGCTCGCGCGGATCGCGGGACGGCGCGCCGGCGACTCTGATGAGCTGACCGAGGCCGAACGCCGCATCGCCGAGCTCGTCGCTGCGGGCTCGTCGAACAAGGAGGTCGCAGCGGCGCTCTTCCTCAGCGTCAAGACGGTGGAGGTGACGTTGACGCGCGTCTAAAGGAAGCTCGGCCTCCGGTCGCGCTCCGAGCTCGCGGCGCGGTTTGCGGCCGAACCGAAACCGGAATCAATCATCTAGGGAAACCTCTGTTTCGAACTCGGGGGCCACCTCCTACTTTGGGTCAGGTGCCGGGCTTCATCCTCGAGACGTACGTTCCCCGCCTCTCGTCGAGCGACCTCGACGACCTGGCGGGTCGAGCGAAGCAAGCCACCGCAGGAACACAGGTCAGCCACATTCGCTCGTACCTCGTTCCCGAGGACGAGATGTGCATGCACGTCTTCGAGGCACCCTCGGGCGCCGCGGTTCACGACGTCGCCACTCGAGCAGGGCTCGAGATCGAACGAATCATCCAGACCGTCGGCGAGCTCGCCGACGCAACGAGCGAAAGGAACACATGAGCTGGCGCACCCTGCTGGCAGCAGCCGTAGGTGCGCTGCTGCTCGCATCCCCACTCGCCGCGCGACAGGCGGCGATCCCGAGCGGAAACCTCGTCGTCAACCC
>JANOUB010000410.1:0-2672 GCA_031416615.1 Thermoleophilia bacterium | reverse complement strand
GCTCGACGATGATCGCGCTGGCGGACGAGATCGCCGGCGCAGCGGAGCTCGTGATGGGCAAGGCGAGCGGCGTTCCGGCAGCAATCGTGCGCGGCGTCGATGCTGCGGGCGACGGTCGTGCTTCCGACCTCGTGATGCCGCGTGACCGCGACCTCTTCCGCTGATCCACATCAAGCCTCTAGCCCTGATCATTCATCTGGCGCGGGCGTTGCATCCCGCCCGGCTCGCCAGGCCGCTCCCCGTCCGGGTGAACCCCCCGTTTGTTCCCTGTCTGCCGGTCCCACCCGGACGGTGCGCTCCGCGATCACGCCAGATGAATGATCAGGGCCAGCCCGAGTGAGAGGCGCACCTCGGTGAGCCGAGTCGCGTCTCCTCCGGAGGTACACTCAGAACATGCGCAAGCTCGCCATCTGGGGAACGCCGACGTCCGACTCGCACAAGGCGTGGGTACGGTCGATCGCCGAGGAGTTCACCGCCGACGAGTTCGAGTTGGTCGACAACCACGCCGACGCCGACTTCGTCCTCAACATGTTCGACACGGCCGATCCGAAGGCGTTCCGCCGCTCCTCGCGCGGAACCTACTCTGCCTCGTTCTACGAGCTCGACGAGGTCCCGGAGGACGTATTGCGCACGAGCTACCCGAACCTCGTGCGCACGCTGGCGAACGTCGTCGTCCTCCACGTGCCCGGTCAGGGAGTGTGGTTCACGACGATGGAACGAGGTACCTACAAGATCTCTGACGATCCGGCCGAGGTGTTCGAGCGGCTCGCGCCGCTCGCGAAGTCGAAGCTCGTGATCGACAACGAGTTCGTGGCTGACCTCGAGCCCGAGCTCTGGGACGGTGACGAGATCACGGCCGACATCGGTGCCGCTGGAAAGCGCATGGGCGAGCTCGACCTCCTGCCGGCGCCGTTCCCGGTGCACGAGTTCCTGAACGAGCGAGACCTCCGCCATGTGATGCGGCTCTACCAGGTCGGAGGCCTCTCCTACGGCAACCTGTCTGCTCGCAAGGACGAGACGCGGTTCTGGATGAGCGCTTCCGGCGTCGACAAGACCGCACTCGAGGAGCCCGGTCGCGACATTCTGCTCGTCACCGGATACGACGAGGAGAACGCGCGCATGCGAATGAGCGTGCCTCCCGGCGTCGAACCGCGGCGTGTGTCGGTCGATGCGATCGAGCACTGGATGATCTACCAGGCGCATCCCGACGTCAGCGCGATCCTCCATGTCCACGCGTGGATTGAGGGCATCGCCGCGACCGACATCAACTACCCGTGCGGCACCCAGGAGCTCGCGGAGTCGGTCGCCGAGCTGATCGATCGCGAGCCCGATCCTGCCCACGCCGTGATCGGCCTACGCAACCACGGCATTACCGCCACGGGCGACAGCCTGACGGAGATTCTGGACCGTATCCAGGCGAGTATCCTCCGCCAGGTACCGATGACGTGAGGGAAGGCGCGATGGAAGAGCGTATCCCGCCTTCCCTCACGTATGTTCGTTGCCACGCTTCGCGTGGATCCTGAAGGGGCCCGCCCGCGGGCCCGTCCTTCTGCGGTTGCCGCGTGGGGCTGCGCTTGCGGGCGACGCTCCGCGTCGTCGAGACGACGCTGCGCATAGCCCCTACGGTTCGTTTCGTGTCACGCAGGCCGTAGGGGCTAGGCGCCGCCGAGCCCCTGGCGAGGCAGAGCCTCGCCCGCATGTGCCGTCAGGCGCTTTCCCCCTCCGCTCGCAACCGCAGCAGTGCCAGCACCGCGAGGGTCGGCACCAGCAGGACGTCGTTCACCATGCACCAGATGCAGATCGCGTCGATCACGAAGACCTGCAGGATCACGAGGTACGCGGCGAACGCGAGAGCTCCGAGCGCGAGGGCCGCAGTGAGCGTGCGTGCGAGCTCCGAGTTCCAGATCGTCAGCACGAGCGCTGCGATCCAGGCGGCAAGGCCGAGCGCTGCGACGGGGATGCCGGCGAGAACCGCGTACTTCGAGTCCTGCACGGCCTCGCAGCCGCCGCTACTCGTGCAGATCAGCGCCGCAGGCTGGTAGTGGACGTAGGTGAGGTATGCGGCGACTCCGACCCCGACGGCCGAGACGACGAATAGGGCGATACGGAGCGCCCGGTCGTTCACCGGCCGAGAGCTTCGTCGAGGATCGCGCTGAACGACTCCCCGTCATAGGCCGCCGGTCGCACGAGCTTCGGTGCTGCCGTGCCGATCTTGACGAAGAACCACGGCGTGCCGGGCACGTTGCGCCGCATCGCTTCCGCGGCATGCGCCGCGACCTGCCTTCGAACGGAGACGCTCTTGGCGTCTGCCACAAACCGTATGGGGTCGAGGCCCTTGACGCCGCGGACGAGGCGTTTGACCCCGCGCTCGGTCGTCACCTCGTTCAGCTTCGCCTGGTTCTCGTAGAACAGCTCTGCGACCTGCCAGAGCTTGCCCTGGCGTGATGCGGCGAGCGTGTAGCGCAGCGCCGGTTCGGACGCGCGGGTGACGACGCCGAGGCCGCGGAAGTCGACCTTCACGAGTCCGGTTTTGACGTAGTCGTTGACGATCGTGGGAAAGGCGTCCTTCATGTAGTCGGCGCAGTGCGTGCAGGCGAGGTCCTCGAACTGGATCAGGGTTACGACCGCGGTCTTCTGGCCGAGCACGGTGCCGCGCTGGGGGATGCCGTCGA
>JANOUB010000409.1:0-1912 GCA_031416615.1 Thermoleophilia bacterium | reverse complement strand
ACCTCACGGTCGATGACGACGGCAGAATCAGCGGTAGTGCCGTTATCAGGCAGACCGACTGGGGAATCACGCCCTACTCGACGCTGTTCGGAGCCTTGAAGGTCGTCGACGAGGTCGAGGTCGTGATCGACGCGGCCTTGGGTCGAGGCGATCCAGGCGATGTGACCGAGGCGCCCGAAGTGCCTCACCACGACGAGGTCGAACTGCGGCCGATGCATCTCCGGGCTCCGAGCATCGACCCGGGCGTCTCGAGCTTCCTCTGGGCGCTGCTCTTCTTCCTCGTCCTCTGGCTCGGCATGATCGCCTTCGGTGTGTCGGGCGCCACCGCCGTGATCTTCGCGCTTGTGGCGTCGTTCTTCATCTTCCTGTTCGTCCGCACACAGGGCGCGGGCCGCAAGCGGTAGCGGGGTCGCGTACCGGCCGTCGCAGCGGTATCGATCACTCGCTGTAGACAGTCTGCGCGTCGAGCCCGCCCTCGACCCCCGGCGGCAGAGCGCCGCTCGAGTGCGCGTAGAAGGCGATCTCCTCGACCGTCTTGACCTGCGTAGGGTCGCTTCCATCTGTGCCGACCCATGCTCCGTTCAACCAGGTGAGGGTCTCCGGTGAGGTTTCCAGCGCCGCGCCCGCAAGCAGCTGCGCCTTGGCGCGAATCTTTCCGGTGGCGCTGACGATCGCTGCCGAGGTGCCCTCCGACGGGCTGGTGTTGTAGCCGTGACCGATGCCGAACCGGTTGGTGTCAGCGGGAACGACCTTGACGTCAAGGGCGGGGATGCCGAGCTCGTCGGCGGCGAGCTGGGCGTACTCGGCCTCCCTCCCGTCGGACTCGGTGGTCAGGCTGAGCACCATCTTGCCGGTCGGGTGCACGCGCAGAAAAACTGCTCGGTATGCCTCGTTAGCCATCGCTGCATCTCCTCGTGGTGGGTGGGTCGCTGATCACTGCTCGTACTCGGGCGCGCCGGGCGAGCTCTCGTTCGCGAGGCGCTGGCGCTCCTGGTGGGCAGTCAGCGCGTTGTGCTCTTCCAGGTCGCAGAAAGAGGGCTGCGGTCCGCCCAGCGGGTGCGGAGGTACGGCGGGTCGCTCGCATCTCGGGTAGATGCACGTCTTGGTCGGGGTCTCGATCATCTTTCAACAGCTCCTCTCCGACGGGGCCGTAAATCATAGGTCGGTCTCATCGGTCACCCACCCCGGGGTGATGTTGCCCCTGCTCGGGCCGTGCCCGCTAGGCATCCCGACCGAGCTGCCCGGAACCGGGGTGGCGCTGGCCCACGGCTCGTCCTCGGAGGCCTCGGCAGCCGCTGGCGGCTTCCAGGGCGCTGCCGGCGAGCCCCGGCCGCCCCGCGACTGCTCCCCGATCGCTTCGACGACCTCACCGAGGGCCTGAAAGCTGTGACCGCTGACGAGGGCGTCGCAGTGCGGCAGCGCGGCCACCATGCCGCCCGACTGCACGGAGAAGGCGCCCGCGCTGACCCGCGGATTGACCCATACGATCCGATGGGCCAGGCGCGCAAGGCGCTCCATCTCGCGCCCCACGAGCATCGGGTCGCCGCGCTCCCAGCCGTCGGAGAGGATCACGATCACGGCTCCGCGGGCCATGCCGCGACGTCCGTGCCGGTCGTTGAACTCCCTCAGCGCGTCTCCGATCCGCGTCCCGCTCGACCAATCGGGCGCGGCGGCGGCGGCGCGCTGGATCGCGCGCTCCGGGTTGCGAGAAGCCAACGCGCGGGTCAGGCGGGTCAGCCGCGTGGCGAACACGAACGCCTCGGCCTTCGGGCCGCTGCCGGCGGCACAGGTCAGGAACTGCAGGTAGGCGCGCGCGTAGGGCTCCAGCGAGCCAGAGAAGACGCACAGCATCACGAGCCCCCGGCGGACAACGCGTCGGTGCCGACGCGCGAGGCGGATGGGATCGCCTCCC
>JANOUB010000408.1:0-2064 GCA_031416615.1 Thermoleophilia bacterium | reverse complement strand
GCGCGAGGCCGCCTCGATCCTGCGTCACCTCGGCACGCCCCTCCTCATCCACCAGCCCTCCTACTCCCTGCTGAACCGCTGGATCGAACCGGATCTGGTCGACACGCTCGGAGAGCTCGGCGTCGGCTGCATCACGTTCTCGCCGCTCGCGCAGGGTGTGCTCACCGACCGCTACCTGGAGGGCATTCCGGAGGGATCGCGGGCGAGTCGCAACGACTCGCTTTCCCCCGACACCCTCACGGAGGAGGCACTCGCGAAGGTGAAGGGGCTGAACGCGGTCGCTTCCGGGCGCCGGCAGTCTCTCGCCCAGATGGCACTCGCCTGGACGCTGCGCGATCCGCGGATCACCTCGACGCTCCTCGGTGCGAGCAGCGTCGCGCAACTGGAGCAGAATCTCGCAGCGCTCGAGAACCTCGAGTTCTCCCCTGACGAGCTCGACGAGATCGACCGGTACGCGCCCGAGAGCTCCGTCAACCTCTGGACGGCGTCGAGCGACCATTAGCCAGAGTCGCGCTGCAGGCGTCGGAGCACGGCCCCGGCGACCACGCTTGCGAGCGCGACCGCCAGCACGATGGCGCCGAGCGTGCCGACCTTGCCTCCGGCCGCTTCCCCGACGACGAGGGCGAGTGTCGTTGCCGACGCAGCCCAGACGACGGCACCGGCGATGTTGGCGACCGTGAAGAGCCCCAGAGGCATCCGGTGGGCGCCGGCCAGCAATCCGCCGACGTGTCGGAGCACCGGGAAGAGCCGCGCAATGACAACGGTCTTCGTGCCGTGGTTCTCCCAGAACGCCTCGCCGCGCCCGAGCCACAGCGATCGCCTGTCGTGCCAGCGTCCGTCACGTGTCATGGCCCATCGGCCACCGTGCCGCCCGGCGAGATAGCCCACCTGGCCCCCGATGGTCGCCCCGACCAGCGCACTCGCGACGATTGGTGCGAGCGCTACCTCGCCCTGGGACGCGAGCACAACCCCCGCAATCAGCGTCGTCGTGCCGGGCACCGGCATTGCGGCAGACTGGGCAAATGCCACGCCGAGCACGACGAGGTATGCGAGCTCGGGCGGGATGCCCCAGACAAGCGCAATAGTATTCACGAATACCAGTGTACGTGTTTGGTTATCCCGCAGTCAGGCCACGGCGGCCACATAGGTGTGGGCGCCTGCACGGCGAACGGTCAGCGGTGAGCGAGACGCGGTTCGAGCAGGCCCAGCGCGACGCGCGGCGTGAGGCGGCGCCGTTCGTCGGCCTTGCGGCCGCTGCGAACGCGTCGCTCGCTGTGGCCAGCGCCTGGCACCACTGGCAGCTGTACTCAGAGGGCGACTGGTGGGTGTGGCTCGTGCTCGCGCTGCCCGCGGTCGTGCTCGCGTTGGTGTTCCTGCTCGGGATCGGCCGGCTCGGCGTGAGCAGCGAGCACCGGCGTGAGGCGGCGGTGATCCTGCTCGGCTTGCTCACGGTCGCGAATGTCGTCGCCATCGGCCTCGTGCTCGGGTCTCTAGTGGACGGTCATGGCAAGCCGACCGGCGCGCAGCTCCTTGCAAGCGCCGGCGTCGTCCTGCTCGTGAACATGATCACGTTCGGGCTCGTCTTCTGGGAACTCGACAGCGGCGGCCCGGTTCGCCGGGCTCTCGCCGAGAGCCGCGACGCACCGGACTTCCAGTTCCCCCAGGACGAGAACCCGCAGCTCGCGGGATCGGGCTGGGCGCCGACGCTGAACGACTACCTGTACCTCGCGGTGACGAACTCGATCGCGTTCAGCCCCACCGATGCGATGCCGTTGTCGCACCGGGCCAAGCTGTTCATGGGCATCGAGTCGCTGATCGCAGCCGTGACCGTGCTGATCGTCGCCGCTCGTGCCGTCAACATCCTCGGCGGTTGAGCCTGCGGAGCTCGCGGTGAGCCTGCGGAGCTCGGGGTGTGCCTGCGGAGCTCGCGGTGTGCCTGCGGTGCTCGGGGTGGAAGAGCATACCGCGCGCTCCGCAGGCCTTCTCTTGTTGCAGATCTGGGCTGCTTCCTTCCTGCAAATTCTCGAATCCGCTAGCGCGAATTCTTTGATCGCACGCAAGATC
>JANOUB010000407.1:0-4052 GCA_031416615.1 Thermoleophilia bacterium | reverse complement strand
CCGCTGCGACCCGCAAGCTCTCGTTCGACGCGGTCGACATCGAAGCGATTCGGGACGATCAGCCACGGATCGCGGTCGAGTGCGTCGGCGAACCGGTCGAGCAAGAGCGCGACCTTGCCGGCGTGCGCCGGGCCGACGACGAGTGAGAGGCCCATCTACCCATCGTAGTCGGGGCCTTCGAGGCGGCTTCCTTACGCGCTCCCGCCTCCTCGCAAAGAGCGGGAAGCGCAGTCGGTCGGGGCGTCGAGACCGCCCCGACTGACGTGCGAGCTCTCTGGTCTACGTGACAGGCTCTGGATCTAAGCGACAGACTTCGGCTTGCGGCCGCGCCGGGCGACCGCGTTACCCGGCATCGTGCCCGCGCAGCCGTCGCAGAGGTCTGCGGCCTTCGCGCCGCGTCGCGCGTCCGTGAACGTGACGCGCAAGGTGGCGCCCTTTCCATCCTCCACTTCGATCCCACAGTTGTCGCACACGAGAACCGTCTTTCGCGCCACAGGTATTCCTCTCCGTCAATACGCAACGAATACGCATCGACAAACGGTTAGATGACAAGATTGTGCTCGCAGGATTTTAGCCATTGATTCCACGACACGTCAATCAAGTCAAACTACTTCCCCCGCGGCGCCGCTACGGCTTGCCGACCGCGTCAATCCGGGAGAAGTCGTCTAGAATCGCCCGCGATGGATTCCCGCACGATCGTTGTTCTCGAGGGTGACCAGACCGGCCAGGAGCTCCTGGAGGCTTCGCTGCGTGTGCTCGCACCCAACGTGATCGGCTTCGAGGTTGATCTCCCCCGCTTCGACCTGTCGCTCGAGAACCGCCGCGCCACCGACAACGGGGTTGTCCATGAGGCGGCACGCGCGATCCGCGACCACGGGCTCGGACTGAAGGCCGCAACGGTGACGCCCGAGACCACGGGCGACGTCGGTTCGCCGAACCGGATCCTGCGCGAGGAGATCGGCGGCAAGGTGATCGTGCGCACGGGCCGCCGGATTCCGGGGATCGTGCCGCTCGGCGGCGTGCACTCCCCCATTTCGGTCGTGCGTATGGCGGTCGGCGATGCCTACGGAGCGAAAGAGTGGCGCGAGGGCACGGGCGACGACGAGGTCGCGTTCCGGACGGAGCGCATCGAACGCGGGATCTGCCGCGCGGTGGCGGAGTTCGCCTTCCGCCAGGCGGAACGGATGGGCGCGAAGGTCTTCGGCGGCCCGAAGTACACCGTCAGCCCGATGTACGAGGGGATGCTGAAGGAGGAGATGGACGCCGCGGCAGCACGGCATCCCGACGTTGTGTACGAGCCGCAACTGATCGACGCGACGTTTGCCCTGCTGATCTCGTCGAGCGGTTCGCCGATGGTGATTCCGGCGCTCAACCGTGACGGCGACATCCTCTCCGACCTCGTGCTGCCGCTCTTCGGTTCGATCGCGGGCTCGGAGTCGATGCTCGTCGCGTTCGGTGACGACTATGTGCCGTCGGCGCTGATGGCCGAGGCGGCCCACGGAACGGCACCGTCCCTCTTCGGCAAGAACGTCGCCAATCCGATGGCGATGATCCTCGCCTGCGCGGCACTGCTCGGGCACGCCGACGATGACGAGGCGCAGACGGCCGGGCGGGCGATCCGCGAAGCCTGTCTCGAGGCAGTCGCCGCGGGCATCCGTACCGCCGATCTCGGCGGCCACGCCGGCACGATCGAGTTCACCGACGAGGTGATCCAGCGGACACGCGCGAAGCTTGAAGTGTGGGCTTCGCTCTGAATTCGGGAGACCGGGCGACGCTCTGCATAGCCCCTACGAGCCGGTCAACACGCCACCTGGTGAACAGCCCGGTGACAGGCTTCAGCCTGTCTCCTGGGTTTGGCTCGTCCCACAGCCAGCACGATGGGTGAGGTTCTCCCCACGGTGAGAAATCTCTTCCCGTAGATTCTGAGGATGCGCGTCGTTGTTCCCCGTGAAGCGGCTCCCGGCGAAGGCCGGGTTGCACTCGTGCCCGATTCGGTCGGTCGCCTGACACCTGCCGGCTTCGAGATCGTGGTCGAACGCGGTGCCGGCGCGGCTGCAGGGTTCCCGGACGAGGAGTACGCCGACGCAGGTGCGACATTGTGCGAGCACGGCGCCTTGCTCGAGGGCGCCGATGCAATCGTCCGGGTTGCACGACCCTCGGCCGACGAGGTTGCAGCGATCGCGCCCGGCACGGTGCTGATCGGTTTCCTGGCACCGCTCACCAACGCAGAGGGCATCGAACGACTTCGGCGTCAGGGTGTTGTCGCGTTCGCGATGGAATCCGTGCCGCGGATCACACGCGCCCAGTCGATGGACGCCCTGTCCTCCCAGGCGACCGTGTCGGGCTACAAGGCCGTGTTGATCGCCGCAGATCGCGTGCAGAAGATGTTTCCGCTCCTGATGACCGCGGCAGGCACGATCGCACCGGCGAAGGTGCTGGTGATGGGCGCCGGCGTCGCCGGCCTGCAGGCGATCGCGACAGCCCGACGGCTCGGCGCGGTGGTATCGGCGTTCGACGTGCGCCCGGCCGTGAAGGAGCAGGTGGAGTCGCTCGGTGCCAGGTTCCTCGAGCTCGGCGTGCACGGTGAAGAGGGCGAGGGCGGCTACGCAAAGGAGCTGACGCCCGAGCAACAGGCCGCTCAGCAGGCCGCGCTCGAGGAGCGAGTACCCGACTTCGACATCGTCATCACCACGGCTCTCGTGCCCGGGCGCCCGGCTCCGCGGCTCATTCCTGCCTCGGCCGTCGGGCAGATGCGTCCGGGAAGCTGCATCGTCGACCTCGCCGCAGAGGCCGGCGGCAACTGCGAGCTCACCCACCCAGGCCAGGAAGTCGTTCGCGACGGCGTCACGATCGTCGGTTTCACGAACGTGCCGTCAATGATGGCAGCCGATGCGAGCCGCCTCTACGCGCGCAACGTCAGTGCACTACTCCAGCACCTCGCGCCGGGTGGCGAGCTCGCGCTCGACTTCGACGACGACATCACGGGCGGCGCCTGTGTCGCCCGACCGACCGAGGAGGTGGCGGCATAGACGCGTCGTTCGTACTCGAGCTGACAATCCTCGTGCTCGCGGTATTCCTCGGTGTCGAGGTGATCTCAAAAGTCCCGACGATGCTGCACACGCCGCTGATGTCGGGCACGAACGCGATCCACGGGATCGTGATCGTGGGCGCGATCCTGATCGCGGGCGAAGCGGACAGCACGTTCACGAGGGTCGTCGGATTCGTCGCAGTCGTGCTCGCGTCGGCGAACGTCGTCGGTGGTTTCGTCGTCACCGACCGGATGCTGCAGATGTTCAGGAGAAGGGAGCCGAGGCGTGGGTCGAACGACGACTGACGCCCTCTACCTGGTCACGATTGTGACCTTCATCCTCGCGCTCCGGTTTCTCTCGTCGCCGAAGCACGCGCGCAAGGGGAACTGGATCGGCGCGGCCGGGATGGCGCTCGCGATCGTGGTCACCCTGGCCCAGGACGGGGTCGGCAACTACGCCCTGATCGGGATCGGCATGGTCGCCGGTGGCGCCGTCGGCCTCGTCGGAGCTCGCCTGGTGAAGATGACGGCGATGCCGCAGATGGTGGCCCTCTTCAACGGGGTCGGTGGCGGCGCAGCGGCGCTCATCTCGCTCGACGAGTTCCACCGGTTTGCCGGCGGCTTCTCCACTGTCGAGGCCACCTCAATCGCCCTTTCGGCACTGATCGGCGCCATCTCGTTCTCGGGCTCACTCGTCGCGTTCGCGAAGCTGCAGGAGCTGATCTCCGGACGACCGATCGTGTTCCATGGCCAGCAGGTCGTGAACGCGCTGATCATCGGCACCGCAGCCGTGCTCGGCGTCTGGATCGCCTCCGGCGGCGACCGCCAGGGACTGATCTACGGCCTGATCGTCGCCGCCCTCGTCTTCGGGGTGATGTTCGTGCTGCCGATCGGCGGCGCCGACATGCCCGTCGTGATCTCGCTCCTCAACGCGTTCACCGGGCTCGCCGCCTCGGCGACGGGTTTCGTCCTCCACAACAACGTTCTCATCGTTGCCGGCGCACTTGTGGGCGCCTCCGGCACC
>JANOUB010000406.1:0-8379 GCA_031416615.1 Thermoleophilia bacterium | reverse complement strand
CTTACGCCAGCACGTGAACGCGGCCGTCGATGACCTTCACGTCATAGACAGCCACGCGCATGGCCGGATCATCGAGGCAGACACCCGTTTCGAGATCGAACTCCCACCCGTGGTGGGGGCAGCGGAGCACCTTTCCGTCCTCGAGCTCGTAGAGCCCGGGCGTTCCACGCTCGCGAGTCCTGAGCGTCCCACGGCAGAGAGGCGATCCCACGTGGGGGCAACGGTTGCGCAGCGCTTTCAGGCTCTCGTCCGACGGGTCGACGAAGACGCCGATCTCCCGTCCTCCAACGCGCACGATGACACGGCCGTCGCGTTCGAGCTGCTCGAACGAGGCAACGTCGTGCCACTCTCTCACGGCGTCACAAGCCCCAGCTTCTCGCCGTAGAAGGCGGCGGCATTCTCGTGCATGACCTTGTCATGCCACGCCTTGGGCAATCTGTTGACGACGAACTTCGGGTCGTCCCAGTCCCAGTGGGGATAGTCGGAAGCAAAGCAGAGAATATCCGGGGCTCCCGCCGCCTCGAGCATCTCGAAGAGCAGCGGATCGTTGCCGTCGGTGTGCTCCAACGGTTGGGTCGAGAAGCGAACATGGTCTCGCATGACCTCGCTCGGCTTGCGCTCGAGCCAGGGCACCTCGGCACGCAAGCCGCGCCAGTTGGTGTCGAGACGCCACAGCAGGCCGGGTAGCCAGGCAACGCCCCCTTCGAGCATCATCACCTTCAGCGTCGGCAGGCGTTCGAAGATGCCATTGCAGATCAACGAGACGAGGTGCGACATGATGCTCGTCGCCGAACCAACGGTGTGCCATTCGATGTAAAACGTGTGGGGACCGGCACCCCCCCCCGGGGCGGCGATACCCATCCCTTCGCCGCTCGTATGGATCGCGACCTGAAGCCCACACTCGGCAGCGGCTTCGAAAATCGGGAGATAGCGAGGCTCGCCGTAAGGGCGCTCCGAGCCTGCGCAGAGCAGGACCTCTACGAACCGCTCGTCGGTGGCCGCGGCCCGCTGAATCTCACGCGCGGCAGCCAGGGGATCCTGGGCCGGACAGAGGATCGATCCCCGGAGACGTGGCTCCCCATCAAGCCACTGTTCTCGCACCCAGTCGTTGTGGGCGCGCGCGAACGCGGCGGCGCGGTACGGGCTCGCCATCAGCGAGACCGTGGACGCATCGTTCGCATGCAGAATGCCGATGTCGGCCCCGTAGGCATCGAGCGCCTCGCTCGAGATCCGGTCGAGCGCACCGGGTGCATAGCCTGGCTCGAGGAGACCGTTTTCCTGCGCGAAGCCGAACGGGTGACTCCATGGATACCCCGGCAGCCCCAGGTCGCCGCGGGTCTTGAACCATTCGCGCTGCCCCGGCTCCATGTACGAGAGAAAGTCGTCCTGGTCGGCGATGACGTGGTGAATATCACAATCGATCATCTGGGTAATATACGAGATATGAAAGCTCGCGTGATTCTGGTCACCGGCGGAGCCGGTTTTGTCGGCAGCAACGTCGTCAGGCGCCTGCTCGAGAGCGACGACGAGGTCAGGGTGATCGTCGTCGATCGTGCCGTCGACGATCTCGCAAAGGCTCTGTTCGCGCCGTTCTCAGATCGCCTCCAACTCCATCTTTGCGACATCGCCGATCCCGAGGGGCTGGAGACGGTCGTCGACAGCGCGATGGTCACCCACGTCGTCCATTGCGCGATGGTGGCACACGTGCCGAGCTGGGAACTCGAGAATCCGACACCGTTCGTCCACGTGAACATCGTCGGAACGACGAATGTCCTCGAGTGGGCGCGGCGCCTGCCCTCGCTGCGACGATTTCTCTATGTCAGCAGCGGTGGCGTCTACGGCGAGGCAACCGCGATCAGCCCGAGCCTGACACAGCCGGAAAGTGGCCCTTTCAACCCGCCAGAGCTCTATGCGATCTCGAAATACACCTCGGAGCTGATCTGCCGCCGCTACGGCGAACTCTTCGGCCTCGATGTGCGGATCGTCCGGCTCAGCTGGGTCTTCGGCCCGATGGAGCGCGTCACGCCGGGGAGGACGTTGATGTCACCGCCATACGCGATCGCCCGCGCCATCGTTGAAGACCGGGTTCTCACGGTAACGCGGCGAACGCTCGCAGCCGTCGGTGACTTCATCAGCGCGGAGGACACCGCGGACGCTATGACGAGGCTCCTCTCGGCGACTGAACCGGGCTATTCCACGTACAACATCGCAGCCGGCAAGCTGATTGGCTTTCCCGAGCTCCTCGATGCCGCGGCGCAAGCGAATCAGAGGGCTCGATACGTCGTTGTCGACGATGACGACCGGGACGCCGATATCGACCACGACCCCCTCTTGCGACTCGCGCGCTGGAACGCCTACGACATCGAGCGCATGCGCAGCGACTTTGCGTGGGAGCCCCGCCCCCTCGTCGAGCAACTCGGCTCGTACCTCGCCTGGCTCCTCGAGGATCCCTGGCAGCGCTGTCCCGCCGTTGCGGCGGTCGAGTCCCGATGATCACATCGCGTCAGCCGAGCCTCAGCCTGGGCTGTCGATGAAGTTCGGGGTCCTCCTCATCGCGCCCGATGTGTCCGGTAACTCCGAGCGAGACTTCGCCCAACTCCTCGAGCAGGCAGTAGTCGCCGAGGAACTCGGATACGACTCGCTCTGGGTCACCGAACATCATTCGCCCTTTGGTGTCGTCGGCTCACCGGCGGTGCTGCTTGCCGCGATCGCGATGAGGACGAGCCGCATCCGCCTGGGGTCGATGGCAGCGATCCTCCCGTACCACCGCCCGATTCACGTGGCCGAGAGTTACGCCCTGGTGGACGTCCTGAGTGGAGGACGCCTCGAGTTCGGCGTCGGACGTGGGAATCTCGCCTCGGAAGTCGCGCTGCATGGAGTCGATCCGGCCACAAGTCGGGCGACGTTCTGGGAAAGCCTCTCGATCGTACGTGGTCTCTGGGGTGACGGCCGCCCGCCGGACGGGGTGACGACGTATCCGCAGCCCGTGCAACAGCCCGTTCCGATCTGGGTCACGGCCAACGGCCTCGAGACGGCCCGGCAGGCAGCCGAACTCGGTCTTCGGATAGCGACGTCGCCCTCAGGCGGCAACCTGGAGGACTACCGGCGCAGCGTGGTGGCGATCCGGACGATGCTCGAAGCGGGAGGCCACTCACCCCAGGGGATGGATTTTCCTTTGATGACTGTTGACACGTACATTGCGCCCTCCGTCGATCAGGCTCGCCTCGAGTTCCGCGACCCGGCGTTCACCATGCATCGACTCATGTGCGAAGCAGACCGGCGGCCAGTAACAGCGGCGAGCGCCGAAGCGCTGGCGAGCAAAGCGGCATCTCTTGGAACATCCCTGGTCACAGACCCGCGGGGAGCAATCTCGTTCCTCCGGGGCCTCCAGGCGAGTGTGGGTCTCAGCTACTTCGTCGCCGCGACGGCACAGGGCGGGCTCGAGCACGAACGGGTGCTGTCGTCGATGAAGCTGTTCGCGCGTGAGGTGATGGACGCCATCCGAGCGGACGCCCTCCTCCCATGCATACAGTGACCCGGATGAGTACCGATCCCCGCTCGGAGAAAGTCGCGGTCGTTGCGGAGGCACAACTCGTGGAGCTGCTGCCGGTGCTGCGCGAGGCGGGCTACGGGCTGATGCAGCTGCCACCGGCCGGCCTCGCCCCCGACACCGCCGCCGAATCGCTGGCGCAGATCGCGGAGCAGGTGGCCGAGTACCGGCGCGGCGGCTACGAGGTCGTCGTGGCGGGTGACGGCGCCTGGTGCGCCGAACTGAACGCCGCGCTCGGACGGCTCGGGCTCGAGCCGCTCGCCTCCTCCCCGGTCTGAGCCTGGATTCCACCGGGACGGGCATGCGCCAGCCACCTACGCGAGCGCGGCCGGGAAGCCGGGCGCACGGAGATTGGTGCCGAGTTGATCCTCGAGTAGCTTCACGATCATCGTCGACCAGGCGCTGCCGCCGTACGCCTCCCGACCGCGGGCGAAAATCTCCTCGACGAGCTTGGCGAGCTCGAGCGGCACGCCGAGCTCGTCGCCGAGCTCGTGGGCAAAGCCGAGATCCTTGACGGCGAGATCCATCGTGAAGCCGATGTCGTAGCTGCCGTTCAGGATCAGCTGGGTCTCGGTCTCGTGCACGAAGCTGTTACCGGAGCTCGCCTTGATCACCTCGTACGACTGCGCGAGGTCGAGCCCGGCGCGGCGGGCGAGCATCAGCGCCTCGCCGACGGCGACGAGGTGGATGAATGCCAGCATGTTCGTGATCACCTTGATCACCGAGGCGCTGCCGAGCGGGCCGATGTGGAACACGGCGCCGCCGATGGCCCGAAACAGCGGCAGGTGTGCCGCGAACGCTTCCTCGTCACCCCCGACGAGCACGGTGATCTCGCCCTCCGCGGCCTTGTGCACCCCGCCCGTGACCGGGGCCTCCAGCGTCACGACACCCTGCTCGGCGGCGAGGCCCGCGAGCCGGAGCAACTCGTGGCGGTCGCCCGTGCTCGTGTCGATCCAGGTGCCGCCGGGGCGCATGCCCTCGAGGATCCCATCGGTGCCGGCGACGACCGCGCCGACCGCACTCGGCGACGGCAGGCAGGTGATCACGCAGTCGCTCTGCGCGGCGACCTCGCGCGGCGAGTCCGCCCACGTGGCGCCGGACGCCAGCAAGCCCGCCGCGGCCTCCCTGTCGAGGTCGTGGACTGCGAGCGGATACCCGGCCCGCAGCACGCTCGCCGCCAGATGGGCGCCGAGATGGCCGACGCCGACGAAGCCGACACGGGTCACAGCCCGGGTTCCCCGGCGAGCATCTCGAGGTGGAGCTCGGCGCCCTCGTAGGGGTGCGCGGCAGCGACCTCGTCGTCGAGCTCGACCCCGAGGCCAGGACCAGCCGGCGGCAGGACGTAACCGTCCTCCCACACGATCGGCGTCTTCAGGATCTCGGCATGGAAGCCGCCCCAGGTATGGATGCCCTCGAGCACGAGGAAGTTCGGCAGGCAGAGGCTGAGTTGGATATTGGCGGCGCCCACGACCGGCCCGCAGTAGAGATGCGGTGCGATGGAGGCGTAATGCGCTTCGGCCAGCGCGGCGATCTTTCGCCCCTCGAGCAGACCGCCAACGCGCCCGAGGTTGAGCTGCAGAATCGAGGCGGCGCCGCTCTCGAGCACGCGGGCGAACTCGTACTTCGTCGTCAGGCGCTCGCCGGTGGCGATCGGGATCGAGGTGCTGCGCGCAACACGCGCCATCTCCTCCGGCAACTCCGGCGGCGTCGGCTCCTCCAGCCACAGTGGGTCGTACCGCTCGAGCCGCTTGGCGAGCCTGATCGCACCCGAGGGGGTCAGCTGGCCGTGGGTGCCGACAAGCAGGTCGGCGCGATCGCCGACCGCCTCGCGCACGAGCCCAACGTAGCGCTCGGTGCGCTCGAGCGCCTCGAGCGAAGGCTGGCGCGGATCGAGCGAGGCGTAGTCGCCGAGCGGGTCGAACTTGACGGCGGTGAAGCCCTCGGCGACGTACTCTGCGGCCCGCCGCGCCGCCGTCTCGGGGTCGCGGTACACGTCGGCCGTGTCGCCCTCGGCCGGGTACAGGTACGAGTAGGTCCGCAGGCGCTCTCGTACGCGGCCGCCGAAGAGCGCGTGCACCGGCCGGTCGAGCTCCTTGCCGACGATGTCCCAGCACGCCATCTCGATGCCACTGAGAACACCCATCAGCGAGACGTCCGGTCGCTGCGTGTAGCCGCGTGAGTAGACCTCCCGCCAGAGCTGCTCGATGCGCCCCGGGTCGGCGCCGATCACGTGACGCTCACAGACATCCTCGACCATGCGAGCGATCGTGTGCGGCCCGAAGGTCGCCGCGTACACCTCCCCGACGCCCTCGACGCCGGCGTCGGTGACAAGCTTGAGGAAGACGAAGTAGCGGCCACCGTAGGAAGGCGGCGGATTCCCGACCACGAAGGTCTTCACGTCGACGACCTTCATCAGGAGGCCATCCAGCCGCCGGCGACCGACGCGCCGCCCGCGACGAGAACCGACCGTCCCGCGAGAAACCCATCCATCGACGTAGCCTACGCCGATACAGAACGTAGAGTAGTCGCGTGGCCTCTCCGCTCCGTATCGGTCTCATCGGCGCCGGCTGGATCGCCACTGACCATGTCTTCGTGCTCGGCAAGCTCGGCCACGAGGTCGTCGCCGTGTGCGACATCGACACCGAGCGGGCGGCAAAGGTCGCCCCCGAGGGTGCGCGCGTCTACGAGGCCTGGGAGGAACTGCTCGCCCGGGAAGAGCTCGACGCCGTCTGGGTCGCCACACCTCCTCTCTTCCATCGCGCGCCCGCGGTCGCAGCCATGGAACGTGGCCTACCTGTCTTCCTCGAGAAGCCAATTGCGCGCACGCTCGACGACGCACGCGCTATCGCCGACGCAGCGGAGCGCACCGGCGTCGTCTGCGCAATCGGGTACCAATGGCATGCAACCGAGGCGCTCGAGCAGCTCTGCGCGGCCCTCGGCGACCAGCCGGTCGCATACCTCTGGGGCGTCAGCGTCGGGCCCACCGCTGCGCGGCCGTGGTTTCTCGAGCGCTCGGGCGGCGGCGGCAACCTGCTCGAACGGGGTAGCCACCAGATAGATCTGCAGCGGGCCGTGGCCGGCGAGGTTGCGTCCGTCCAGGTGGCCGCGGCGACCGTCCTCCTCGCCCAGAGCGAGATCGAGCCGGGCGACATCGAGGATGCCGCCACGATGACGCTCCGCTTTGCGAGCGGCGCCCTCGGCACAGTGCTGCTGGCGTGGACGCGGCAGGGTCAACCTGGCTCCTACTCACTCGATGTCCTTGCACCGGCGGCGACGCTCCGGATCAAGCTCGATCCCGCGTTCACGCTGTCAGGGCAAGTCGGCGACCACCGCATCAAGGAGACGATGAAAGTGCATCCGTTCGAGCGCTCGGTGGCGCGGTTTTTCGAAGCGGTCGAGGCCGGTACGCCGGACGCCGTCTTCTGCACGCCGCGGGATGCGATCGGAACCCTCGCGACCGCGCTCGCCTGCGAGCTCTCGCTGCTCGACGGAGGGCGCGTCGTCGAGCTGTCCGAAGTGCTCGGCGACTGACTATGCCTGCTGCTACGACGTTCGATGCGTTCCTCGTCCCTGCTGCCCGCACGATGCCCTCGAACGCCGGCTACCTCGCCCACCTTGCTGCCTCGGCCGGCGATCCCAGCCTGATCCGCCTGGCCTCGAACGAGAACACCGAGCCGCCCTCGCCCCGTGTTCGCGTAGCCCTCGAGCGCGCCTACCTGGACGCAAACCTGTCACCGCCGCCGACGCCGCCGTTGCAGCTCGCACTCGCCGAGCGCCACGGCGTCGAGCCGTCACAGGTGATCGTCACCGCAGGCTCGACCGAGGTGATCGACGCAGTCTTTCGTACGTTCGCCCGCGTCGGCAGCGAGGTCGTGATTCCCGACCCGTCGTGGCCGGTGTACCGGCGCCGGCTCGACGCGCTCGAGGCACGCATCGTCGACGTCCCGCTGGCCCTCGCGGACGATGGCTTCCACTACGACACCGACGGATTCCTCGCGGCGATCACCGCCGAAACGCGACTCGCCGTCGTGTGCAGCCCGAATAACCCGACCGGGAATGCAATGGAGATCGATGACCTCCGCCGGCTCGCCGACACGGGTGTGCCGCTGCTGCTCGACGCCGCCTACGCCGACTTCGATCGGGAGCGAGATCCGATGCACCTTGTGCACGACTACGACAACGTGATCGTGACCCGCACCTTCTCCAAGGCGTATTGCCTCGCGGGCGTGCGCGTCGGCTACGCGGTCGGCAACGCTGAGTTGCTCGACTACGTCGACCGCTTTCTCGTCCCTGGCAGCTCGATCAGCTCGCCGGCGCTCCACGCGGGGCTCGCGGCCCTCGAGGACGAGGCCTATCACCAACGCCAGATCGAACGGATCGTCGGCGAAAGGGAGCGGCTTCTGCCCGCTCTTCATGATCTCGGCCTGCGCGCCTACCCGTCAGCAGGGAACTTTGTGGCGGTGGACTGCGCGGCGCGGCGAGGCGGTGCAGCGGGGCTTGCGGCCGCCGTGCTCGCGCACGGCGTGGTCGTCCGGCCCCTCGGCGAGCTCGTACGGATCAGCATCGGTCGCCGCGAGGAGAACGACGCACTACTCGTCGCCCTCAGCGCTCTCGCGGAGGAGAGCGCCTCGTGATTCCCGATCGGGTGAGAGAGCGCGACCTCGTCGGCTACGGGCCAACCCCGCCGGCGTTCTCGTGGCCGAACGGCGCGAGCGTGGTGGTGAATCTCGTGCTGGTCTATGAGGAAGGGTCGGAGGCGTCCGTCCTCTGGGGTGACGACCGCAACGAAGGCTGGGGCGAGTACGCCGACGCGGGCGTGCAGCCACCAC
>JANOUB010000405.1:0-3887 GCA_031416615.1 Thermoleophilia bacterium | reverse complement strand
TTCGGCGACGCCGTCGCGGAGCACCACGCGGTTCGCAACGACGTGGGCGTCTGGGATGCCTCGCCGCTGCGCAAGTGGGATTTCAGCGGTGCCGACGCGCTCGCCGCCGCCGACCGCGTGTTCACGAACGACATGCTCGGCCTCGAGATCGGACAGGTGCGCTACGCGCCCTTCTGCGACGAGAACGGGAAGATGGTCGGCGACGGCACCGTCTTCAAGGAGAACGACACGAACTGCATCGTCGTGACGGCGCTCGACTCCGATCTTGACCACTTCACGAGCGTGGTCGCCGGGCTCGCTGTCGAGATCGCGCCGATCACGAAGTCGGCGCCGCAGGTTGGCATCAACGGGCCCCGCTCGCCCGAGCTGCTGCAGTCGATCTGCACGGCCGACGTCTCGTCACTCCGCTACTTCCGCTTCTGGCCTGAGCAGGTGGAGGTCGGAGGCGTGCCGTGCTGGGTGTCGCGTACCGGCTACTCCGGCGAGCTCGGCTTCGAACTCTTCTGCTCGCCCGAAGGCGCCGAGCAGCTCTGGGAGGCCGTCGTCGGTGCCGGCGCGCGTCCGTACGGACTCGCCGCTGTCGAGACGATTCGGATCGAGTCGGGGCTGATCTTCATCGGCTACGACTACTTCCCGGGCGAGACCAGCCCGTACGACATGTCGCTCGACAAGATGATCCGCTTCGACGGGCCCGACTTCTGCGGCAAGGATGCGCTCGCCGCCGAGGCGGCCGGTCCGCCGCGCCGGCTCGTCACGCTCGTGCTCGACGGAGACGACGTGCCGGAGTACGGGGCGGCAGTGACAAAGGACGGGGCGCCGGTGGGCACGCTGACGAGCCCGTGCGAGAGCCCGACGCTCGGCAAGGTGATCGGCCTGGCCGTGCTCGACAGCGGCTGTTCGGCGGTCGGTGAGCGCGTCGAAGTCGCCCTCGGCGACGGGACGGCCGCAGCGACGGTGGCCACACTGCCGGTCTACGACCCCGACAAGGCGCGGCCGCGATCTTAGCCTGGATCCACCGTTTTGCGTGATCGCGAGGCGCTCGTCCGGGTCGTCAGGACGTGCGGGGAAGGAGTGATGCAGGCCGGGAGCCTTCATCACTCCTTCCCCGCACGGAGCGCACCGTCCGGGTGGGGCCACCCCGAAGGAGAAGAAACGGGACCCAACCCGGACGGGGAGCGGCCTGGCGAGTCGGACGAGATGCAACGCCCGCGCAAAACGGTGGCTCCAGGCTCAGCCTGTCTCCCGGGTTCCGACTGCAGTTCACCCTACGATGACTCCGTGCCGGACCCGACCTTCTACCTCTTTGACGGCTACAACCTGCTTCACGCGGGTGGGCACGCCGACGTGCGCGAGCTCACCGACGAGCTCGCCGGCTTCGTCGCCATGAACGGCGCCCGCGGCGTCGTCGTCTTCGACGGCGTCGGCGAGGAGTTCGACGTCGGGCCGCTCTCCGTTCGCTACGCCTCCGACGCCGACACGCTGCTCGAGCGCCTCGCGGCCGACCACCGGCACGAGGAGCGGGTCTGCCTCGTCTCCTCCGATGCGGCAATCCGGGGCACTTCCGGCCAGGAGGTGCGCAAGGTCGCTTCGAGCACGTTCCTGCGCGAGCTCGAGAGCCCTACCCACGTCGAGGACGTGGCATCACGGCTGCAAGACCGCATCGACCCGGAGACCCGGGCGAAGCTCGAGCGGCTGCGCCGCGGGCTCTGAGACATCCTGCTGTAAAAGCGCTGAAACCCGGGAGACAGGCTGAAGCCTGTCACCGAGCAGCCCCGAACAGGTGTTCTGATCACAGTGCAAGATTTGCAATGGGGTTGTAACGCGTGCAAGAAGATGCTACGTTCTCCCTCAACTTCAGGGTGAGACTTCGGTCGATCATGAAGTGCGCTAGCCTGGAAAACGCTCTAAACAGGGAGAAACGATGTCCCCCCGCACAGCCGTCGCCCCCAAGACGCCCCAGAAGCTTCAACGTGAACTTGAGGATCTGCAGCTCGTCCTCAAAGCGCGCAACGGGAACCAGGTGGCCCTCGATCAACTGATGCGCCGCTACCACGGCTTCGTGCGGCTGAAGGCAAGCAGCTACTTCCTCGCAGGCGGGGACGCGGACGATCTGATCCAGGAGGGGATGATCGGGCTCTACAAGGCGATGCGCGACTTCCGGCACGATAAGGAGACATCGTTCCGCTCGTTCGCCGAGCTCTGCGTGACGCGCCAGATCATCACAGCGATCAAGACGGCGACGCGCTTCAAGCACTCGCCCTTGAACACGTACGTCTCGTTCAGCCACACTCCGGCCGGCCAGGAGAACGACGGCGACTGCACCCTGGGCGACGCTCTGCCCGGCCCGGGGACCAACGATCCCTCCAGCTGCGTGATCTCGACCGAGGAGTTGCAGAGCCTCGTCGGCTGCCTCGGCACCACGCTGTCGTCGCTCGAATCCGACGCGCTGCGCCTCTATCTCGACGGCAAGTCGTACGACACGATGGCGGTCGAGCTCGAGTGCGACACGAAGACGATCGACAACGCGCTGCAGCGGGTGAAGCGCAAGATCGTCGCGCACCAGGCGACACGCGCCGTACCCGCCTGAGTCTGGATCCGGGCTCAGCCTGGCGTCGGTGCTTGGCGGCGGGCAGGTCGATCCCGCTCTGGCGCCGGAGGCTGATCAGTAACAACTACTTAGATTATACAATCTAATAGTTGTATACTGGCTGTATGGAGTCTCCCAGAGTCACCGCAGAGTCTCTGCTCCGTTTGTACCAGACAGAATGGTGCCCGGCCTCGAGCCGGGTCAGGCAGCGGCTGACCGAACTGGACGTCACCTACGAGGCGCTGTCGGTGCCGGTCGAGCGCGAAGAGCGTGTCGCGCTGATCGCGGCCACGGGCGTCAACACGATCCCGGTCATCGTGGCAGAGGACGGTGCGGTGCTCGTAGGTGAGGACGACATTCTCGACTATCTCGACGGCCACTACGACGAGCCGGTGGGCGCACTCGCCCACAGGGTCAAGGCAGAGAAGGCGCGCCGCCGACAACTGGAGGAGGCAGCAACATGGCTGGAGAGCAGTACGCACTGACGGCGGAGACCACGCTCGGGTTCGACGAGACAGTCGCAAGCGTGCGTGAGGAACTGGAGACGGAGGGGTTCGGCGTCCTGAGCGAGATCGACGTCCAGGCGACCCTGCGGAAGAAGCTCGGCGTCGAGATGGAGCGCTACCTGATTCTCGGCGCGTGCAATCCGTCGTTCGCCCACCAGGCGCTCGAACTCGAGCCGGAGCTCGGCGTCCTGCTTCCCTGCAACGTCGTCGTCTACGAGCGCGGTGACCGCACGCTCGTTTCCGCCGTCGACGCGGAGCGGATGCTTTCGATCGTAGGCAATGACGAGCTGACGCCGGTCGCGGCCGAGGTGCGCAGCCGCCTCGCCCGGGTCGTCGAGCGCGTGTCGCAGGCCTCCGCCTAAGCCTGGATCGCAGGCGGGAGAGGTCGCCTGTCGGCCTGCCGGGATGGCGCACATTGGCGGCGTGCTCCTCGCTCGGCCTCTCACTCGACGGCGGCGTCGTCGCCCTCGGCGATGCGCTCGTCGCGGCCTCACCGATCTGGGTGCAGCCGTCATCGACGCCGGGCTTGCTTTCGACGAGACGGTGAACGCGAGACGAGACGAGCAGACGAGCCGCCCAGCGGGCGGCTCGTCTGCTCGCTCTCCTCTGTGCCCAGCGCTTACGTGAAGACGATCTCGCCGCCGGCGGCCTGCTCGTAGAACTCGCCGACGGTGATGACGCCGTCCACCTGTGGGACGAAGTCCGCTTCGGCGAGGCCGAACATGTCGACGGTCGCCTTGCAGGCATAGAGGCAGCCGCCCGAGTCGGAGATCAGCTCGACGAACTCCGGCACA